>JBGTCB010000909.1:0-7228 GCA_041748995.1 Saprospiraceae bacterium
GAAGTAAATGATATTATGGACGAGATTGTTTTTTGTCAGGTCGAAGAAGCGAAACTGCGTATAGCCTTAGCTATATAAGGATTTCGATGATGAAGAGATGGCGAAAAAGAAACCGTCCTTAGTATCAGGTATTTCGGAAATAATGCACTAGTTCCGGAAGTGTATCGGTAACCTTATTCCACCCCATGCTTTATTCGATTTTGTCAATAGACCGAAGCTCAAGTCCTCCTCCGTAATTTGTATGTGGATGGGTTTCGGCAATCCTCCTGGCTTCCTCCATATCCTGAGCATAAAACACGAAATAACCGCTTAATTTACTATTGCTGTTTCGTATTGAAGGTGCACCCAACCAAAGGTCTTCATCGTCATTAAGTTTCTCCGCGTATACCAACTTTTGCTGGCTACCCAGATTTCCTGCCCAGGCTGAATATTCTTCCACCAATTTATTGCCTTCATTTACAGTAAATTCCTGATTTTCATAGAGAAAAAGTGCGTACATATTCCTGTCATTCATTTTATCTGTATTTAGACTTTTATAGCTGCCAATAAAATATCCGGTAATTAAAATAGCTAAGGATGCTGCTATTTGTAGAATGGTTTTTTTCATGGTATTTTTTATTTGTTTATCTATTAATCCGCGGTCCTCTAAATCATGCAATACTTTCACACAGAGATCCCTGGTATCAAATTGCTCACCTGAAAGTTTTTCAAAAACTCTCTTTTCATCCGGTGTTAATTCATCTTCCATCATCACACTTTATATTCATTCAATAAATGACGCATTGCCCTTCTGGCGTGAAACAGCTGACTCTTGCTGGTACCGGCACTAATACCAAGTAATTCACTAATCTCTTCGTGCTTGAAACCTTCGAGGTCATGCAAGATCAGGACCTTCCGATATCCGTCTGATAGCTGTAAAATCGCTTTTCGGATATCCATGGAAAGATCGCCTTGTAGTTTATTGTCCAGGGTTTGCACTCCGGCCAGGGATTCATAGTCTTTCTTCCTTTTAAGGTTGTCCCTGTATTTATTAAGCAAAATGGCGGTTAACCAGGTTCGCAGAGATGATTTCCAGGCAAAATGCTCCAGGTTCTCAATCGCAGCAATCCAGGTTTCCTGCACCAGGTCGTCAGCCAAATCTCGATTGTTGCGACTGAGATAAATGGCCACTCGCATCAATGATTCCGAATACCGGTTAAACAAAGCCAGAAAATGCTGTCTGGTCCTGTTTCCCAGAAAATTTTGCACCAGTATTTTATCGTCCAAAAGAGATAAGCGATTTTGATATTAGTATCTAAATTTGTTGAAAAGGTTGCATCCTTTCAAAATTAATTCCGCAGACCGAATCACCTGATCCGTTTCAAGCTTTCAAATTCGGATGCAGATAAGATCATTCGATCAAGGTATTTACCCCCAAATCCCCACCACCACAGATTGCAATTTGACAATCTCCGTCAGGTATCTTATTTTCAGCCTTAAATAAGAAAAATGAAAAATAAATCAGCTAAAAAGAGCACTCCGAACCGGCGAAAATTCCTCAAAGAAGCCGGCCTGGCTGCGACATCTTTTATGATCGTACCCAGTCATGTATTGGGAGGTAAAGGATTTGTAGCACCCAGTGATAAGCTGAATATTGCCGGTATTGGTGTAGGTGGCAAAGGTACCAGCGACCTGTCAAGTTTTGCAAAAAGTCCCCAGGTCAACATTGTAGCTTTATGTGATGTTGATGATCGTGAGGCAGTAAAATCCCGTGAAAGCTATCCCAAGGCTCCCTATTATCATGACTTTCGGGTCATGCTGGAAAAAGAAGGTGACACCATTGATGCTGTTTCAGTATCTACACCAGACCATATGCATGCTGTAGCGGCTTATGCAGCCATGGAAAGAGGCAAACATGTCTATGTGCAGAAACCATTGACCCACGACATCTATGAAGCCCGCTTGCTTACACAGGCAGCCAAAAAATATAAAGTGGTGACCCAAATGGGCAACCAGGGAGGTAGTGGTGATGGGGTGCGCAGGATGAAGGAAATGGTTGATTCCGGTTTGGTAGGAGATGTACATACCGTATCCAGTTGGACTAACCGTCCGATCTGGCCTCAGGCTCTGGAGACCCCGACAGAAAAGCAACCGGTACCTTCAGAAGTTCAGTGGGATCTTTGGTTGGGTACCGCTCCATACCGGGAATATCACTCCGCCTATATGCCCTGGAACTGGAGAGGATGGTCCGATTTTGGCACCGGTGCGCTAGGTGACATGGCTTGTCATATCATGGACCCGGTTTACCGGATTCTCCCCATTCTGTATCCAAGTGAGGTAGAATGCAGTGTGGCTGGTCTATATCTCGATAAATTTAAGGAATTGCAATATCCGGACAGCTTTCCGGGGTCCAGTATTATCCATTTGAAATATCCCCGCACAGACGGAAAAGGTGAAATCAAAGTCACCTGGATGGACGGGGGGCTTTTGCCAGCCAGACCGGAGGGACTTTTACCGGAAGAAGCATTAGGTAATTGGGATGGTGGAGTGATTTTTGAGGGCACGAAGGGTACGATCATGGCTGATTGCTATGGAGATAACCCCCGTCTGATCCCAACCGCAAGAATGCAAAAGGAAGACCTGCCGAAAGAGTCCATCGCCCGGGTACCGGAAGGTCACTACCTGCAATGGGTGAATGCCTGCCTGGCTGGTTATGGCAATGCGGAGACCAGTTCATCTTTTGACTTTGCGGGTCCCTTTACCGAAAGTTTATTGATAGGCAATCTTGCGATCCAAAGTTTCAACATGAAGAATCCGGAAATCAAAGATGATAATTTCTGGTCTGGTGCGAATCGATATTTAGGTAGAAAAACCCTCCTTTGGGATGCTAAGGAAATGCGCATCACCAATTTTGAGCCAGCGAATCAATTTATTCGAAGAAACTACCGGGAAGGTTACAGTTTGGGCGAAATAGGTTAGGTCTTTCTTAAATAACGAATAAAGGGGATACCATTTTCCTGTATCCCCTTTATTCGTGAATTCTTTGGTAAGTCAGAGGATTTATTCCCTTTAGAAAGATTGTCTGAAATAACCTCGTCATGAGTTGCGAAGGATCTTAATCGGTTTATAGAACTTTCAGCCATCAGAGGAGCCATTCGAGAAGGGTTGGATCATCACCACTCCTACCAATAAGTCTGCTGGTCTTATCCGCTAAGCTTTCCTTATCTTTCCAAAATGAATTCTCAGGAACTGATTGAAAGGGTAAGGAGGTCCATGCATGAGCGGAACAAAGTGATGGAAGAGCTCTTCCTGAATGACCGGTTGAAAGCCATTTCCCATAAATTTGTCCTGAACAACGGAGGCACCCCGGATGATGCTGAAACCATCCTTTGCGACACGATCGTTAACTTCGTAAAAAACTGTTACAAAGAAGGATTTGCAATCCGATCGACCGTAGAAAATTATTTCTTTGGGGTAACGAAAAACCTCTGGTTCCGCACTATAAGAGAGAGAAGGCATTCCAGCGGCCTTGAAGTACCTGAAGGGTCTGAGGAAAACAGCCCGGAAGTATTGTTGATCGATATGGAACGAAGACATAACCTGGAGCTCATACTGCAAAAACTGGATGAAAAATGTAGGGAAGTGCTGTTGATGTGGGCCAGAGACATGAAAATGCAGGCTATCGCTAAAGTCTTAAACTACAATTCACCGGAAGTGGTCCGTAAGAAGAAGCACTTTTGCCTCAAAAAACTAATTGAGCTGGCGAATAAACATCCCGAATTGCTCGACTCTCTAAATCAAAAATCTTGAAAGATTATTTTAACTATATAGACGCTTACCTGAGAAAGCGATTGGATGCTGATCAGCAGGTTGATTTTGAACGCGCCATGGACAAGGATCAGGATTTAAAAGCGGCTGTAGAACATTATCGAAAAATCGAACCGATTGTCGATCTTATGATTGAAAATGATATTCGCGATAAAATGCAGGAAATCCGGCAAAGCAAAAGGAAGCGATCTCAGGTCAGGATGTGGCTGCGAATTGCTGCCGCAGTGATTTTACTGGGATTAGCAGCTACATGGATCTTAGTGGATACCACACCAGGCGCAGAACAACTCTTTATCGAATTTTATCAGCCTCCTATTAACATGACCAGCCGGGGAAGTGAAGAGACAAGACAATTGACTCCCCAGGAAAAAGCGGTGGACAATGCCCATCAATTCATTGAAGAAAAGAATACTGGCCAGGCGGAAAGAATATTAGAGGGTTTAATCAGTCTAAACTCCAACCAAAAGGAACAAGCTGAATGGCTACTGGTGATGACAGCTCTTCAGGCAGGAAATAAGGAGTTGGCAAAAAGCAGATTAGATCTGATTCTGCAAAATAGCAGTCATCCTTACAATAATGAAAGAGCAAAGAAGCTTTCCCGGAAATTGTAAATCAAATATAGTCAAGAATTATCTACAGTGAATTCTTTACTCAGTTTTCTCCTTTTCCTAACATAATAGAAAGCTGATACGGCCGCTATTAAGGCTATTATTAAAATTAATAAAACCGGATAGGTTTGCCGGTTTGAAACGATAGGACTCATATCACCAATAGCAATAAATCCTCCCCAAAAATAAGGGTGATTATATTCAGGATTGATGCGATCAATATACTCCAGTTTTGCTTTTCTTAAAGCCACATCTTTCTTCCATCCCCGTTGCAGGTATTTATAGAAATAAACCATGATTTCCTGGGTTGACTGATCATTGACAGCCCAAAGAGAAGCAATCACCGATTTTGAACCGGCTGCGGTAAATGCCCGGGCAAAAGACATGACACCCTCCCCTCCGGCATAGCGACCTATCGCGGTCTGACAAGCACTCATGACCACCATATTGGCAGGAATCTTATGATTATAAATATCTGCCAAATAAATCGAGTTAGGGGTTTCAGCTTCACTAAACAAAATTTGGGTCCGTTGCTCATCTTCTTGTGAGGCAATGGCATGAGTCGCTATATGAATCACCGGACTTTTTTCACAATACGCCAGAAAATTAGATGCGGTAGCCGCATCATCCAAAAATAATTGACCATCTTTTAAGTATTCCAGTATACTCCGGGCCTCCTGCCGGTTAAATTGAAGCGCACTTAAACGGATATCACGATCGACCACTGGACGACCAGTCACATGGACATTACCTTCAAATTCTGGTGCCATAATCAGGGCTGTTCCTTCAATGGCCGGATATTGCATTACCTGATCTCTCATGGCAAGAGAAAAAGAGTAGCTGATGTCGACATACTTTATCAGGGGTAAGGCCTTCTCCGTACGGAGAACTTCAAAAGGAAAATAGGATAAAATACCATCTGGAATAATCACTAAACGTGATGGAAAATCTCTTGTTGCAATAGGAAAAAGACTGCCCATCAGCAACTGATCGGTTTTCTGCTGAGCCTGGTTTTCATAAGAATAAACCCGGATGAGTTCCAGTTTACTTTTGACGAGCTGATACCATTCCGTCCCAGGATTATAGTTAAAATAAGATTGTTGGTTACCAATGGAGACCACTGACAAGGAAGAATCCTGATGCTGAAAATAATTAATATACAGCGCAGCTTTTTCTCTTTTGAAATCATCAAATTCAGGTACCGAAAAAGAAAAAATCTGATTATCAGTGAATCCTTCGTTCCCTTCCTTTTGAAGCCAATAAAAAATACTGTCACTGATGGATATCCGGACTTCCGGATTGACTTCACGGTGCAATTTTTCTTCCAGGTCCTGATATTTTAACCGGTATTTTAATTTCGTGCTTTCTTCCGATCGCTTCTCTGCAAACTCTTCTGCCAGAACCAATGCTTTTGTTGATTCCATATATTGAAGGGCCTGATCTGCATATTGATCATCACCATAGAGGTTGTATAATTCAAACGCAATTTTAATGGCTGTGTCATAAAAGGACCGGTAAAAACCGGCAAAATTTTGTCGGCCACTGGGACTCGTCAGCGAATATCGTAAGACTTTCAATACACTGTCTGTCTCATGAATAAAAGCCGATGCTTCCACTATAAAATTGGAATCATGCCTCCATTTCCAAAGACGAAATAAAAGCTCTAAATAAGAAGAATAAAAACCAGCCCGGTCAAAGATGGTCAATTGATCACTTTTCAGAAATGCATTTTTTAAAGACCTGTGGATAATAAGTGATGAATCCATTGATCCCATCAACATTAAGGTTTTAGCTAAATGGGAAAAAATTAAAGTTCTTTGGTTTTGTCCGATATCTGTAAAATCTATTTTTTGAAAGTGATCAATGGCTCGCTCATAGGCACCCATTTGTTGATAACATCGACTGATATTATCGCGTAACCAGGCAATTTCTGATGCGGAATAACCGCGGCTTAAAGCCAGTTGCTTTTCAAAAAAATAGATCGCGGAATCAGGCTGACCAAGTTCTAAAAATGCCTGACCCGCCTGCGAATAACTATAAAAAGGTGCATTCGGTCGCTTCAGTATTGGCTGAAGTAGCTTCAAAGCCTCATCCGGTAAATTCAGGTCGCGGAAAATACCTGCCTGGGTGTTGGCAAAGTAATGGGGGTCTTCGACTTCGAATTTATCGGAATAAGGCTGCGCAATCAGCAGGCATAGCCGGCTCTTACCTAAATCACCGAGATAACCATAAATCCGTGCCATCAGGTTTAAGGTTCTTGGCCAATTATTGCCTTTTAATCCCTGCCATTGAAGGGAGATGGCGCTATCGCAATAAAGCCGGGCCTGATCGATCTGCTGGTCAATCAATGACTTCTCAGCGATATGAAAATAGGCTGCATGTATTCTAGGGTGATCCGGTGGATAGACTTTCCTGTAGTATCTGAGGGAAGTCTTCAGATGGCCTATCGCTTCGGAACAGTCCTGCTGATAAGAGTCTAATCCAAGTAGAAGATATGTTCTTCCATATACGGTATCGACATTCAGACCAATTGACTCATAAAGTTTTAGTGCCCGTTTATAATACGCGGTTTTTACCCGGTCTCCGATTGCCAGTGATCTTATTTTTTGCGTGGTAATATGAATTCCTTCCCAATTTTTATAAGAAGAATCCCGTATCCAAATTCTTTCCCAATAATCAAGATCTTGCTGACCAAAACTATTTATTGCATGGAATAACCATAGGCCTATTATCAGGTTCAATAATATACTGCACCATACTTCGTTGATCGTCAGTCAGATAGCTACGGCTATCTTCCTTCCTCCAGCCTTGTC
>JBGTCB010000910.1:0-4943 GCA_041748995.1 Saprospiraceae bacterium
CAGGCTCAACTCATTCAATCTGAAAAGATGTCATCCCTTGGTGAACTGACTGCCGGTATTGCCCATGAAATTCAGAACCCCCTAAATTTTGTAAATAACTTTTCTGAAATAAATCTTGATCTTGTCGATGAACTGGAGGGCCATCTGGGCGAAAGCCAGGATGTAAACGTAGAAACGGGACTGACCCTCCTGGCTTTTCTCAAGAAAAACACCGAGAAGATTAATCATCACGGTAAAAGAGTGGATGCAATAGTCAAAGGGATGCTGCAACATTCCAGGAATTCGGCAGATAGGAAAGAAATAGTGGATGTAAATCAACTTTGCAACGAGTCACTCAAACTTGCTTATCACGGTTTTCGTGCGAAGGAAAAAACGTTTAACGCTACATTCTCTTCCATTCTGGATCCGAGCATTCCGAAACTTCATATTGTGCCGCAGGATCTGGGAAGAGTAATCCTAAATATAATTAATAGTGCGTTTTATTCAGTCAACGAAAAACAAAAGCAAATTGCTTTAGAGCTGCAAGATTCCTGGGAAAATCAGGATGATTATGACCCTGCTGTAACTATTAGAACGAAAGTAGAAAGCAACAACCTGGTGATTGAAATTGCAGACAATGGTACCGGGATCAGTGATCATGTTAAAGCAAAGATATTTCAACCATTTTTTACTACGAAACCAACTGGGGAAGGAACAGGCTTAGGTTTATCCCTTGCTTATGATATCATTACCAAGTCTATCGGGTGAAATTAAGGTAGTTACAAGTGATCCGGGAGGAACCTGCTTTCTGATTAGAATCCCTTTCCAGTGAGTGAATGAACTGAATTCAGAAATATTTAACATCTAAAATACCAGATATGCCTAAAGTATTGATAGTGGATGATGAGGAAGACCAGGAGGAAATCATCATGCAGCGTTTTGCTCATAAGTCTTATATGAAGGAGTACCAGTTTCTATTTGCTCGAAATGGTTTGGAAGGTTTGAGGATGGCTCAGGAACACAAAGACATTGAGTTGGTATTGCTTGACATCAACATGCCTAAAATGGATGGCTTATCTCTTCTTCGGGAAATTAAAAATATCAATCCTGAAACACAGGCTATTATTCTTTCAGCTTATGGAGATATGTCCAATATCAGATCGGCTATGAATAAGGGAGCTTTTGATTTTCTTACCAAGCCGATTGATCTGGTAGACCTTGATCTTACTTTACAAAAGACCATTGCACATCTTTCCAAAGTCAGGGAAAACTTACGGATTCAACAGGAAAATAGGAGTCTTATAGAAAAATCACTTCAGCTGGAGATGCAGGCATTGCGGGCGCAAATGAATCCCCACTTTATCTTTAACTCCTTGAATTCAATAAATAATTTTATTCTAAAGAACGACAAGGAGGATGCTTCCGAATATCTCTTGAAATTTTCCAGGCTGACGAGAATGATCCTGGAAAATTCAAAAAATACTTTGATTGGGCTTGATCAGGAATTGGAAGCCTTGAAGTTATATATTCAACTCGAATCAGTCCGTTTTGTCGACCATTTTGAGTACGATATCACTCATGCTGAAGATTTGGATACTGCCTCGTTATTCGTGCCACCGTTGATTCTTCAACCCTATGTTGAAAATGCGATACATCATGGTCTGCTTCAAAAAGCAGGTCCCGGTACACTTCATATCCATATCCAGGAAAAAGAGGGCGATTTAATTATAAAAATTGAAGATGATGGAATCGGAAGAACACTAGCGTCGGAGATTTCGGCTAAAAATCCTTTCAAACGTAGTCCGATGGGTATAAATGTGACCCGTGAAAGACTCACCTTGTTGCAGAGGCCAACCGATAGGAAATCTGATGTTCTGATTAACGATCTCATCGATTCGAATGGCCAGCCAATTGGAACCGAAGTCTTGATCACCATTCCAGTTATGCTATGATCCGAACTATTATTATCGATGACGAAGAAAATAGTATTTCAACCCTCATAATACTTATTCGAAAATATTGCCCCGAAGTGGAAATTGTCGATAAATGCCAGTCTTCTGCTTCTGCACTTCTTTCCATTCAAACCAATCAACCTGATTTGTTATTTCTAGACATAGAAATGCCGGTGACATCGGGATTTGAAATTTTGCATCAGATCAAAGATTATCGTGGATCTGTGATTTTCATAACCGCCCACAATCAGTATGCAATACAGGCTATAAAGCACAGCGCACTCGATTATTTACTAAAACCAGTCGACCCCAAAGAATTGATTATTGCAATCCAGCGTCTAATTCGTCAAAGAAACCCAAATGTCCCGGAACAAATTCAGTTTTTGATGGATTTGTTTTCTAATAAGGAATATGCAAGTAAGAAAATAGCAATCCCCAATATCGAAGGATTTAAACTGAGATCTATCGATGATATAATATTTTGTGAAGCAGATGATAATTATACGGAGATTCACTTGAAAAATAATGGAAAACTGATTGCCAGCAGAACATTAAAAGATATCCAACAGCTCCTGGCGTATGGGAAAGACTTTATAAGAGTACATCATTCCTATCTGATTAATATCAATGAAGTTAGTCAATATGTGAGGGGCGACGGAGGCTATCTCATTATGTCGAATGGCAAACACGTAAGAATATCGAAGGATAGAAGAGAGTCAATATTGAGACGGATTATTAAGTAATAATTTTTTCAATAGTAGATGTATTGGACAATTTATTACATCTTAAAATAAGTTATACATCAGTTTACAGGACATCCCAGAAAGCTGCGAAATACTCGAGCTGATATTATAAGCCATGTAAGCCATGTATCAAATCAACGGATGGTTGGCGGTATGTTCAAATCTCCATATGAAACTACAGACCTCATTCATAAACTGTTCCTTAAAAACTGCGGTTATCGGTGGGGGAGCCGGTGATGTTGCCCGGAGGTATATGGGCTGCTCCTGAAATAATAAAGTAATACAGTCGAAAAATACAGAGTTGTTATCTGGTCTCTGGTATGGGATGGATATAGACGATTTATTACGATTTATGAAAACTTCATGCTTCTATTCTTTTTGATTTAAAAATGCCGTTAGGCATGCCATATCGGCTCTTTATTTTCTTTCAGGGGAACAGAACTCAGGACTTGTTCATTCTTTCACCATATTGATTTTTCCTGTCTCTAAGTCGAATATAAAACCTACGACAGTGACCTGGTTATTTTTAACCAGTTCTGCCAGAGCCGGTTCTGACTCCCGCAAAATATGAACACCATGCAGTACATTCGCTTTGACGGCTTCGGTATAATAATTTGGAATGTCTTCACTGATTGCCATTTCTTCAGGTTCTGCCTTGATATAATCAACAATCTTTTGAATATGATTCGGAATTGAATCGTGTTTATGTTCGATAAATGCCTGAATGGCACCACAAAGGGTATGACCCAGCACAATAACTAAAGGGGTGTGCAGGTGTTCGACCGCATATTCTATACTGCCGAGCTCATAATCGCCAATGATATTACCGGCATTTCTGATGACAAACAAATCCCCCAGTCCCTGGTCAAAAACCAGTTCGGGTGGTACTCTTGAATCGGAGCAGCTGACGACAACAGCAAAAGGATGTTGTCCTTTCTTTAGGTTTCTTATTCTTTCTAATGTCTGGTCGGGGTGAATCGGATGATTTTCCATAAACCTTTTGTTTCCCTCTATGAGGATAGTTAATCCATCCTTTTTTTCCAGTTCTTGAACGGTAGCTTTCTGACTTTGAATACAGCTGGAATTTTGGAGAACCAAAGCGAGCAGAAAGATAAGCCATCTCTGATGGAGCCTGATGAATGAGCTAAATTTCCTATCGAACCTTATTGACGGGTTAGTGTGTTTTTTAAGTCGGGTTTCAGGATTTTCTGAATACACTTTAAATCGATTCATGTCAAAGGTCTTTCCGGTTACAAATTTACGATTTCATAAACAACCGGACTTTAAATAGGGAAGCTCATTACAAAAAACGTTATATCCGATTCATATCCTCCAGGAGGCTTGGAAATACTAAGGATTATGCTGCAGTCAGGTATCGAATCACCAGGTGAAAGCCGGTAATTTTTAAACTCCATAGGAAACAATTGAATCATCCGTTATCTGTTCCTAAAAAATGACTGTCATCTGTGGGGTGACCGATAAGGTGGACTTGGGTTGCTGGGGCTGCTCCTGAGGCAGGAAAGGTCTAAAGTCGAAAATTCAGAGTTGTTGTCTGGTCTTAAGCATGGTCGATTTACGAAACGATTTATGAAACTTCATGCTTCTATTCTTCTTGATATATAAATGCCGTTAGGCATGTCATATCGGTAATCCGTCAAATAAACACTCAAACATATGCCGTAGGCATGATACCCATCCGGTTCATGAAAAATGTATTTTTCATCATAATCTACTTCAAATTTATCCAGATCTTATCACATCCGGAAATTGCGATTTTGAATACGAAAATGCTCCGTAGCCCGTTTGCCATATGTTACATCCCTACGGGATTCTTTTGTTCTCTAAGATTTATTTATTACCGATATTTCATCCCTACGGGATTCATATTTTATGCTCCAATCCCCATATTTTTCAGGGGAGAAATAATGCCGTTAGGCATGTCATATCGGTAATCCAGCAAATAAACACTCAACAAATGCCGTAGGCATGATACCTATTCCGGTTCATGAAAAATGTATTTTTCATCATAATCTACTTCAAATTTATCCAGAAACAATTCATACTCCTTCAAAATGTTTGTTTCCTGTGATGTTCTTTTTGATTCTCCATATATCTTATCACATCCGGAAATTGCGATTTTGAGTAAGAAAATGCCCCATAGCCCGTTTGCCATGTGTTACATCCCTACGGGTTCTTTTGTTTTATACGATTTGTTTATTACCGATATTTTATCCCTACGGGATTCATATTTTATGCTCCAATCCCCATA
>JBGTCB010000911.1:0-3481 GCA_041748995.1 Saprospiraceae bacterium
AAGACTCACCAATTCCTGCATCTTCAAATCCAATAGGAGCAAAGGCTTCTACCGGCCCGGTAATAGCTTCATGAACCAGGGGATCATGCGTGTCGAGCCAGGGATCAAAGTATTCATGTCCACGGTAACGAAGACTGCCGATTACTCCCGACCAGTCAAAACGAGTGGCACGGTAGAATCCTTTATCAGAATCTGGCAAATAGATCTTCACTACCAGATCCTCGTTACGGATTTCATTAGCCGGATACTGCTCCTGAGCAATCGATTGAAAAATTGTTAGCATTGCCGCAAGGCAAAAAATGAGATTTTTTTGTGAATACATTAATACTGGATTTTAGAGCTCCAATCTCCAAGATAAAAAAGATAAAGTTCTCCTGTCTAAATACAATATCCTGAACATGAGGAGAGAGCTTTGGAAAAGGCTAATAAAAGGCCATTGATAAATTCAGATGGGTAAATAGGGATCCTGGACCGGCAGACCAGGTTTTTTTCTTATCTTCTGACAAATTAAAATCGAAGTCCTATGAATCAGAGATGTCGTATCTTTCCAGGCTTTCTCCTTGTTCTCTTGATTTTTTTGGGATCTGCCGGCATAGCGCAGGATGATGGAAAATCCTCATGCATTTCTTGCTTGCAATTGCAGGATGTGAAACTTCCCGATGTATTTAATCTCCAGTCGGAAACTGTCGAAGAAAACATCACCTATTGCAAATTGACGGGGACTATAGGTTTAGAAATCAATTTTGAACTGCTGCTTCCTCAGCAATGGAATCAGCGATTTTTGATGGGAGGTGGTGGTGGCTTTGTCGGTAGTATTCAAAATGGCGCACGCCATAAAATCGATGAGGGCTATGCGACTGCAGGAACAGATACGGGGCATAAAGGCCCTGGTATTAAAGCCGACTGGGCTTATAATAATATGGAACGTCAGTTGAATTACGGATACCTGGCTGTACATCGAACAGCTGAAGTTGCCAAAGCCCTGATTCGATTATATTATTGTGAGGATCCACTCTTTAATTACTTTATAGGTTGTTCACGAGGGGGTGGTCAGGCAATGCATGAAGCTCAGAGGTTTCCCGCTGATTTCGACGGAATTGTAGCTGCTGCACCGGTGATCAGTTTCACTGCTACCGGAGCGGAATTTATTCAAAATATAAAAGCATTGTATCCAGATCCGGAACAATTACAGACAGCTGTTATTTCCCGGGAACATCTGTCAATGCTGCAGGAATCTGTACTTGAGCAATGTGATCTCCTGGATGGTGTGTCTGATCGTATTATTAATGATCCGCGAAAGTGTGACTTCGATTTTTCAAAACTTCCCCGCTGCAAAGAAGAAGAAATTTCGAATCAATGTTTTACTCCCGAACAGATAGAAACGATTAAAACGATTTATTCCGGAGTCGCTCTGGATAACCATCAGATTTACCCGGGATTCCCCCTGGGTGGTGAAAACGAACCCGGTAGTTGGTTTAGCTGGATTGTGGGTCCGGACCCGGGATTAAAGCAATTAAATTTTCCATCGCTGCATTTTGCTTTTGGTACTGAATTATTTAAGTACCTGATATTTAACGATCCCGAATGGGATTATGCCCAGTACGATTTTTCCAATTTTACCCGGGATACCCGCTATGCGGCAGCTTATTTAGATGCTACTTCTACGGATTATGCTCCATTTAACCAGGAAGGCGGCAAAATCATTTTTTATCATGGCTGGAATGATCCGGCACTTTCTGCCTATACATTAATTGAGCATTATGAAGCAGCAAAGAAAGCCAATGCTGATCTGGATGATTTTATGCGATTTTATTTGTTACCGGGAGTGCTCCATTGTGGAGGAGGACCGGGACCCAGTCAGGCAGATTGGCTTGAAATTGTCCGTGATTGGGTAGAAAACGGAAATGCTCCGGAAAAAGTAGTGGTTACGAAATCTGCCGATGGCAAAACCACCATGTCCCGACCAGTGTTCCCATATCCTTCAACAACCAGGTATCGCGGTGAGGGAGATCCTGATCAGGACAGTAGTTTTGAAGAAAAGAGAAATTGAATGTATCCCTTCAATTTGTGAGTCAGAAAGCATGTCGATATTTCCATTTCCTGAAAAATCGCAAATGGGTATATGATTGATTGGTGATGCATGAAACCAGGTGCAGTTATTTTGTTGGTCAAAATCATTACATTGTCAAGAAATATGAAAGAATACCCACTTAACTGGTTGCGATCACTTGTCCTCCTAGGGAGGCTGTTGAAATACCCAACTTGCGCTGATATATGTAAAATCACTTTTTCTGTAAAAAGAATTCAGCCGTTCTCGTCGTTTCAGACATTGTTGATCCTCAGTCAGTTACGACCCGGTATCTTTCTTCGTCTCGCCGCGTCAGAAAGCGACGATTTACGGCTTCAGCATCAATCTGAGTATTTCAACAGCCTCCTAAGACCAGATAACGAACACACGAAGAGTATCATCTGAGAACCAGGATTAATAACTACCAAATGAATATTAAAAAGCTTTCGACCGGCTTGCATTTCTGGATTTTATTTTGTCTGAATATTTTCTTATTCACTTATGGCTGTCAGCCTTCGCACAAACAAACTAAAAAATGGTACAAGGGAAACTTACACACACACTCCTTCTGGAGTGATGGAGATGATTTTCCGGAAATGATTATGGATTGGTACAAAACCAGAGGATATGATTTCGTGGCTTTATCAGATCATAATATTCTGGCGACCGGTGATAAGTGGGTCGGTATGGCAGCAGACACTTTGTACCGCAATGCATTTAAGCGGTATCTGGATAAATATGGTGAAGATTGGATAGAATATAAAGAGGACTCCGGACGCTTGAGTATTAAATTGAAAACCCTGGAAGAATACCGGCCTTTATTTGAAGAAAATGAAAAATTTCTCATTATTCAGGCTCAGGAGATCACTGACCGCTTTGAAAACAAGCATCTTCATTTAAATGCCACAAATATTCGGGAACTGATTGAACCACAGGGAGGTACTAGTGTAGTAGAGGTTTTGCAAAATAACATTGATGCCGTACGGGAGCACAGGGAACGTACCGGTGAACCATCCATTGTACATATTAACCATCCGAATTTTCATTATTCCATATCGCTCGAAGATATGATTGCCCTGGAAGGTGAGCGATTTTTTGAAGTATTTAACGGGCATCCGCAGGTACATAATCAGGGAGATTCAGCGCATATCAGTACGGAAGTCATGTGGGATCAGGTGAATCTAGCCTACCTGCAGAAGGAACAACCTTTGATTTATGGACTGGCAACTGACGATAGCCATAACTATCATCGCACCGGACGGCAATGGAGTAATGCCGGCAGGGGATGGATTATGGTACAGGCAGATTCTTTGTCACCCGCTGCTTTAATTTCAGCTATGGAAGCTGGAGATTTTTATGCCACTACCGGTGTGATACTCTCCAGAATTGCATTTGACAATAATAAACTCGAAA
>JBGTCB010000912.1:0-3826 GCA_041748995.1 Saprospiraceae bacterium
TGGATTTTCGCACCTCCACACTTCGAACAACATTTGGATGAATTAAAAGAAGTGCAAATAGAAGCGGCAAACAATACACGACCACAGAAACAGGAGGGTTTTGAAGGCCAGCTGGATGCCTGTATCCAGCATGATACCGTAGACCGTCTTCATGAGATAAAGGTACCAACATTAATTACGATCGGGATGATGGATATTTTTACTCCACCGGTTTTTTCACAAATACTTCATGATAAAATCAAGGATTCAATCCTGGTCGAATTTCCAAACGGTGGTCATGTACACCATTGGGAAGACTTATTTCGATTTAATGAAGTAACGACCGGGTTTTTGAGAGGACAATTACAATTAAACATTTAAACCTCCTTTCCACCCATCGAGGGATCCGTGAGCCAAACGGAACCCAAGACAAAATCTACCGGCCAACAAATACCCGAACATCGATCAGCGAAAGCTCCAAAGGATCCTGGAGCCAGTTTGTCCAATCTTTCCAGTTCAACAGTTAAACAGTAACAGTTAAGAATTAAACCAACCGATAATACCATAACACCTTAATACCCATTGGAATCAGGAATTCCTCTAAGAGTATTTCCCCTGGGTAGATATTTTTAAGTTTCTCCATGACTGTATTGATTAAAAACCTTGTTCAATTGTCAACAGTCCTGCAGAATTATTTAGTCGACGGTTGTCTCGATTTTTGAGCCAGCCTCATTTTATCAGACCACAGACCACCTGGACACTTATTTAGGGGCAACCACACAACAAGACTGTATTCCAATCAATGATTGACTTAAAGTGATATACAAAAGGGATAACGAAATGCGGACTGGAGCTTACAATCAGGCAGCCATTTTACGGCATTCATCCGCACACTTTCGGCAAGCCTCCGCACATCTTTTGCAATGCTCTGCCTGATGTTTTCCACATTCAGCACCACAAGCATCGCAAATTTCAGCACATAACCTACAGAATTTTTTAACAATACTTGATGTATGTTCACTGGATCTGGCCATAAACGCTGCAGCCATACGGCATACATCTGCACAATAGCGGTCAAGCTCAATGCAAACTGCCATCATTTTCACATCCTCTTCATGAAGACATGCGGTAGCACAGTGTTCACATTCTGCTGCACAGTCATTACATGCCTGAATACAGCTTTGATACTTTTGATGACTCATATTCTTCTTTTTTTTGTTTCTTCAGTTCCACTGTTGCCTGGTCTTCAGTGTGCTGTTGCCCGATATTAAAGTTGTCATTTGTTAACAAGTAACGAGTTGATTTCATCAATAGTTCGGGAGGTCTATGAAGGAGAACATATTAAAGAAATAGCCTATAAGTCGAAAACTTAAATCTACAATTTTAAACTAAACTGCTTTTTATACCGGTCTGAATATGGATGGAATAGGTATGCATAAGGGCCTACCGTCGGTGGTACACAAATCCGCCGTCATCTGCAACTTAACAATTCTATCTAATTTGAAGATCCAGTCTTACTTTCATCCGCCTTCTTTTCTTCCGCAATATGGGCGATCTCCTCTTCCAAAATCCACCCTTTGGAAACCGCATGGTGAGCGGCTTCGATCGTATCAATGACCAGCATCATTTCAACCCCCAACTTTCTGATTTCCCCGGCGATTTTTAGCACCTCTCTATGACTGGCTGGATCGACATCACGTATATAAACCATTTTGACCCTGCCGGGAAAATCCCTGATCACCTGCAGATAAATTTCAGCATCATGCTGGCCTGAATCACCGATCAGGATAAAAGGAATGTCCCGAATGATGTCGAATATTCTTTCAATTTGAACAAGCTTATGTTCTGTATGGCTGCCAGCAAAAAAATGTTCCCGGGACAAACCTATATCTCTTAACATTAACGGTCCTTGCGGAAGATTATGAATGTTCATTAATTCCCACAGAAAATCGTACAAATTCCACGGGGAACTCGAGACGTAGAAGAAAGGATTGTTTTCTTGTCCCACAAGTCCTTTGGACAGCGCCTGATAAAAAGCGGCTACTCCCGGAAATGGAACCCGTGTTTGTGCATTACCCAGGAAGGTGGTTTTTAGCATTTCCCACAACCTTGTGGCACCTGTGGGCACAATGGTATCATCGATATCGGAAATGACTCCGTATTCTACATGCTCCGAGGGAACAAACACATGGCTGTATACTACCGTAGTTTGTTGGTTTTTGACCACCTTATCTACCAGCTCCAGCTGAATTTTCTGCCAGCGATGGCGACCTTTTATGGGCTGAGGTAGTTCCATCCTGAATTCAATATATCCTTCCGTGTCGCTGGTTGCCGATTTTGTAATACCCTCAAAAGTTGCTTCCACCCTCGCTGCTGAAATTGTCCATGTCATGAAGCGCTTGTACATATTTTTGAAGTTTCGCCACCCGCTGTCCTCCAACTGCGAAATACTGATCCCCCGGTCCATCAACACTCTTCCAAGGAAAAACAATTCTTTCCCGTTGCCAAAGCCCAGGTAAGGCATGATCATCACCGAACGGATTAAACCAAGCTTCTTCCCGAGCCATAGCTTCCACATGGATAGCCTGTGGTTTATGGAATATAGAACGGAAAGTACTTTTTTCTTTACTTCGGCCATAAAATTCACCTCCTTTAACCCGTCATCTGATCCGTAACCAAATTATTGGCCGAATGGTTTATTATTTGTAACCGTGATTGATTATACGTTGTTGCCATAGTGTTGTAATTCGTTTGTCTTCTTCAATTCATTATGATTCTTTATTTCTTTAAAGTTCAATATTCCCAAAATAATTAAAATCGGAACTATTGCAATATCAAAAATTTGTAGCTTCAAAATCCAAATAAGTATAGAAACAACAATTGAAATCATTGCCAAAATAATCAGTATCTTTTTTGCTTTGGTTTTTAGTACTGACGGGATATAGAGAAGATATAGTGGATTGCACCATATGATATTTAAATTGGCTTTAACTTCTTCGTGGTCTGAAAATAGCCATAGCACAAGTATTAACAAACCTGTAATTCCTATCCCGAAACAAGTCAATATTCTTACAGAATCTGGAAACCAAAACAGAAACAAAATAGCTAAGAACGAAAAAACTGCTAAGGGTGAAATAATTCGTTGATAATGGAAAGTAAAATCACTTTCAAATGAGTTTAAAACATGT
The DNA here is from genome assembly GCA_041748995.1 of Saprospiraceae bacterium. Lineage (GTDB taxonomy): Bacteria > Bacteroidota > Bacteroidia > Chitinophagales > Saprospiraceae > JABDMH01. The sequence continues at coordinate 3,168 of JBGTCB010000912.1, forward strand.
TCTAGTATTACGATTTTTTCTCCATTTAATGTTGAAGTATTGATTTCTTTATTAAGATAGGCTGGTAAGAACATACTTTGGAAACGGCTGGAGTTTTTATCCAGTGATTTTCCCAGTACCAGATTGATGCCCAATCTAAGCCAAGGCATTCCATTTAAGTAAGAGTTAATTAGATCTCTGTTAGATTGTTCCATTTGTTCATTTTGAAAGTCTACCCCAATGAACGCTAATAAATCACGGACTTCCGTTGAACAATTTTTCCCCAGGAACGAGTAAAGATAGAATTGGTTCTCAGGTCTATATAAAAAATCCAGCCGTTTTAGTAATTCATTTATTTCTTGTTCAGTAAGGTCTAATTTTTGTTCGAGAACTAACCTTTTTTCATAAGTGTAAGCCTTTATAAAGTCAGCTGTTTTTTGGATGCCTTTGAAGTATTCTAATTTGCCTTTCAGGTAATTGTATTCAAAGTTTGGTGCATTAAAATCAAATATACCAAAATTGTAAACTTTGTCAGTATGGTATTCTCTGTCAATTATTCTAATTGCTGTATGTCCGAAAATAGAAAAGGTTTCTTGACCAGGGGAACAGGTCAAAATACTTATTTCAACATTGCCACTTGCAAAGCTCGAATGGCTTATCAGAAGTAAGGTGAATAATAT
>JBGTCB010000913.1:0-1738 GCA_041748995.1 Saprospiraceae bacterium
TTATCGTCTTCAGAAATGACCGTTCCTGTAACGATAAATCCCTGACTTATCCCCATGACAGGCATCAGTAGCAAGATGAGTAGCGTATACAGGACCAGGGCAAACTGTGGTTTCATTTCTAAACTTTGATCGTAAATTAACTTTGACAGGGCAGTAACCTCCCGCAAAGAGGGGAATTTCGATTCACGGAAATTAGGGAATTTCCAGGTCAAATAGTGGTACTTTTATACAATAAAATAGTACTTTAGTGAATAGTTCATCGATTTGGTTTCTATCTAAAATCCAATATTATTTTGACAACCCTGGAACTTTAAAGAGGACCGATCGTGATTGTTTAATGGGCACCTCTATTACCTCTGAATGAGTAAAAATTCAATAAGATGCAAGTCAGACAAGGCTGGAGGAAGGAGGATAGCCGTAGCTATCTGACTGACGATCAACGAAGTATGGCGCAGCATATTATTGAATAAATTTTCGAATGAAAATTGTTTTTACCATGAATGGGGTTAATAAAGGTGTGCCCTAATGGGAAAATTAGCAAGTTCTGGTTACGATAATTCAGGACAATGGACAATAATTGCTGAGTCTGCTATCAGAATTGTTTGAAAATCAATCAATTAATCCTGCCAAAATGAAAGTTTTTCAAGAAATCACTCCGGTTACGAGTTCCGATGTGTTTGTGATTCTGGATTCTATAAATAAAGGATTTGACTATCCCATCCACAATCATCCTGAGTTTGAATTGAATCTGGTGATGGGTTGTTCGGGAAATCGGATTGTCGGGGATTCTACTGAAAAGTATGAGGAAGAAGATTTGGTCCTTATTGGCCCGTATCTGTTTCATAAGTGGGATGATCAGGACCGTATTTTGGAAAGTGGTCAGGATTGCAGGGTCATTACCATTCAATTTGATATGAACCTCTTTGATAGTCCTTTTCTTGGTAAGAAGCCTTTTACCGGTATTCAAAACTTGCTGAAAAACGCCAGTCGGGGCATCCGTTTTACCGGTAGCACATTCTCGCAGGCTAAAGATGTGATGATCAATCTAACCCGGTCGCACGGCCTGGAAAGTGTCATTCAATTTCTAAAACTGCTCGGATTACTTTCAGATTCCCGATCATACCGGTATCTAACCAGTGTCGGCTTCGATCATTCTGTCTTGCAGACGAACAATACCCGGCTACATGCTACCTATCAATACATTCTTCGCTTTTTCAATAGTCCTACCCTGAGGATGAGCGATGTTGCTGCTCATCTCTGCGTAAGTGACTCTGCCTTTAGTCATTTTTTCAAGAAATACACAAACCGCAGTTTCACTGAGTTCCTCATTGATATGCGAATGGGTCACGCATGTAAATTACTCATTGACACCGATGATCTGATCTCCGACATTTGCTTTGGAGTAGGATTTAACAATCTGGCCAATTTTAACCGGCTATTCAAAAAAAAATATCAGGTTACTCCAAGAAATTTTCGAAAAATATATCAGCTGAAAAGTTCTTTCGATTGGAGTAAGCAAATGGCCCCCGGACAATTCCTGCCGAAAGATCTTACAAGTCAACCCAGTGTACTAAACTATGCAAAATAGTCTCATGTAATTGATGAAGAGGAAATTTCCTGATGTTTACAAATCCTCATTCCTAAGAGCATCTATGCTAGTCAAATCAGGAATGTGATTATAAGCGACCAGATCAGTGTAAAACATTGTTTCTACCGATCTATTTGAATTGAATAATAC
>JBGTCB010000914.1:0-4863 GCA_041748995.1 Saprospiraceae bacterium
CGATCCCTGGAGTGTTTTGTGAATTTCAATAAACTGGATGGTCAGGATGGCACAAATCAATCCTACCAGGAGTGAACCGGTATCCCCCATAAAAATCCGGGCGGGAGTGAAATTGTATTTTAAAAAAGCAATTGTTGATCCGGCCAGTGCAAAGGCTACTACTGCCAATTCCACATGTCCGATCAGGAAAAACCAGGTACCCAGAACCAGCGCTATCAAAGTGCTGATACTTCCGGACAGGCCATTAATACCGTCTATAAGATTGAAGGCATTAATAATGACCATAATAACAAAGATTGAAAATGGAATACTCACTAAATCAGGTATGTCCGTGATTCCAAAAACACCGTAAAGACTGGTGAGTTTTACATTGGATTTCAAAACCAAAATGCCGGCGGCAAAAATCTCCCCCAATAACTTTTTCCAGGGTGCCATTGGTAAGATATCATCTTTGGCCCCGATTAGAAATACGATGATCAGAGAACAAAGAAGGTATTGAAGATCTCCGAAGACATGAAAAGGTGTCCACAAGACTATACTGAAGATAACGCCGGCAAAAATACCAATGCCCCCTAAGGAAGGAGTGGGTGTAGTATGCGCCTTACGTTCGTCTGGTATATCTACCAGATTTTTTTTGGCTGCGATATTGATGATAGAAGGTATCGCAAAATAGGTTAGGGTAAAAGCTGTGATAAAGCTCAGGATGATGTCATACATAGAGCCTTTATTCTTGCAGGAGTTCCTGTAGTTTGGCCGCCCAATCTTCTATGTCTTTTCCGATATCCTCTACCAAAACTTCAATTTCTCCCGTTGTTTTGTTGATAAAATCTTCCAGATCTCTCCCTGTGGCATCCATAACTTCCTCAATGTTTCGTTCAATTTTTTCTGAGATACTATCTTTCTTCGAGAGTTCATTCAGCATTTCTTCACCATATCGTGTGGCATAGTATTTCAGGGTATTCATCCAGAATCGACGTTTCTCTTTGGTAGTCAGATCATCTTCGAAGTGATCATAGCACTCTTCAATATACTGTTTTAGCTGTCGGTCATACTTTTCCCAGCCCTCATCCGATACGTCCATATCTAAGCGATCAACCCGGGATATAAATTGATCATATTTCGATAAAAAAGTCTTCTTGTCAGCGCCGCATTGCACCACCTGGCAAGAGCTCAACATACATACAGAAATAAAAATCAGGGAGAGAAAATGAATAATTTTCATGCTGCCAAAGTTAAAATTAAAATACACAGATATACTTATCATATCATCCGAATCTTTAACGGTGAATTGATTTGTTCAATCTAGGAGATTCGGGTTATTGGGTCAAGTTTACTCGACCAATGAGAAAAACTGAAGAAGTAATAGATTATCCATACTCAAAAGGCAGTTGGAGGTTTGACGATGACGTTGTCAATTAACCGGACATCACCTAACCAGGCTGCTACACAGGCAACTATAGTATCATGTTGATTCCAATCAGATACCGGTTGCAGAGTCAGACCGTCTGCCAGGGTAAAGTACTCGATATGAAATCCCTGATCTCTGATTATTCCCGAACAAATCTTCTCGACCTCTGATGGAGAGCATATCGGCTGTAGTTCCACTGCTTTCTTTAGTGCCATAAAAAGTGTATTTGCCACTGGTCTCAAAGCCGGGTCAATCCTGGCATTGCGGGAGCTTAAAGCCAGTCCATCCTGGTCTCTTAAGGTGGGGTGGATGCTTAATTGGGTTTGCCTTTTTAACTGTCGGATCATTGACCCGATGATCACTTGTTGTTGATAGTCTTTTTGACCCATGATCAGGTAATCAGGTTGTACAATATCCAGCAGCCTTTTTACTACAGTGACCACGCCCTCAAAATGTCCCGGTCTTTTCAAACCTTCCATGACATTGGTAAATCTTGAGATATTAACCGGAACTTCAATTTTATAACCGGCAGGATATATTTCATGTTCTGGTGGTAAAAACAAGATATCTACCATTGTCGTGCAAAGCAGATGAATGTCATGACCCCAGGGTCTGGGGTATTTCTCCAGATCTTTCGGATCATTAAATTGAGTAGGATTTACAAAGATACTGGCCACGACGATATCGGCCAGACTCCGGGCATAGGTCATCAAAGTAAGGTGGCCATGATGAAGAGCACCCAGGGTAGGAACAAAAGCAGTAGATCGTCCTTTTTTTCTCTTTTTCTCTAAGTGGAAACTGAGTTGATCTACAGTGGTAAAGACCTGCATATGAAGAAGGGTTGGCTAAGGCTCTAAATTTAAGACTAAACCAGCGTTTCAAAACTTTTTCGGCACTCTCGGTCTGAAGAGTTGTGAATTCATCAATTAGGGGCTACTTCTAGGACTAAAATTGATAAATATTCATCATATAGGTATATTGGTTGACAATTAGGTAAAATTATAAGAATTATCTTATTGAATTTGCATGAAAACGATTGTTTTATTACATTTGTATTCGATTGATGAAAGAAAATATTCTCAATCATTTAAAATTGTGAGATGACGAAACCGGTAGACGTGCCCTCTTGTCTCGGGGGTGGGGGTCGGGGATAAACATTGCGTAACGCTCCGAGCAATCGGAACTAGGGTTGACCACTTAAAAAGTTTTGCGCATTAGCTAACCACCTCGTGGAGGTTCGAATCCTTCTCTCACAGCTCATAGAGCTTTTTTTGCCTTATCTGAAAATCTAATAAAAGGTTTTGTGGATAAGGCTTTTTTTTACCTCTCAACGACTCATTCCTGACAGTGTTGGGATGATTTTTACTTAATTTAACTCGATGAAAGTTAAGAGCATCTATGTAGCAGCCACCAACCAGCATGTTGGAAAGACAACCAGTACCCTGGGACTTGTATCAGTCTTCAAAAAAAATGGAATCAATATTGGTTATTGTAAGCCAGTTGGACAGCGTTTTCTTGATTTAAAAAATATCCGGGTTGATAAGGACACTCTTCTATTCGCAGATTTACTGGGTTTCGAGTTGGTCCCTGATTTGCATTCACCAGTGATACTGGCGCAGGGTACTACTTCAACTTATCTTGATGATCCCACCCGGTATCATTTTGAAGAAGATATACGGTATGCTTCCCAATATCTTAAAGACCACCATGATTTTGTGATATTTGAAGGCACCGGACATCCCGGAGTTGGAAGCATTGTAAACCTTTCAAATGCAGACGTAGCCAGGATTGTCGATGCAGCTGTAATAATGATTGTAGAGGGAGGAATCGGAAGTACCATTGACAGACTTAATGTTAGTTTGGCGATGTTTCGTGAACAGAAAGTGCCGATACTTGGAGTCATCGTGAACAAAGTGATCCCTGAAAAAATGGAGAAAGTTCAACACTATGTTGGCAAGAAACTCAAGGAGATGAATCTTCCGTTGCTGGGAGTGATGCCTTATGATGAAGCACTGGCGCATCCCATCATCAGTACAATCTCGGATGCTGTCAATGGTTCGGTGATTCAAAACATTGATCAGGTAGGACGACAGGTAGAAGACATTATGGCTGGATCCCTTATTGACATTGACCGGATCAGAGAAGCCAAAAATATTCTATTGGTGGTAGGAGCTGACCGGGTTAACAATTCGATCCACAAAATCGACCTTTTATCGCAGGTTCATGACATCGAAAAATCACCTCTGGCGGGAATCGTAGCCACGGGAGAAGGTGAAATTAATGAAGCAAGCATTAACTACATTCAGCGACATAAGCTTCCGCTCATTCGCACACATCTGGACACTTTCGGTTCAGTGATTAAGATCAGCAGGATCGAAGTGAAGATTAATTTGAACACACCATGGAAGATTGAAAGGGCTATTAATCTCATTAAAGAGAACATTGATCTGCGCCAAATTCTGGATTCTATGCATATTAAGACCACTTGATGAAATAAAATTTGGAGAAAGTGGTTTTATAGTCAGAAATATCGCCTAACTTAAAGGTGGTATTATGAATAGGTAGGGCAGCCCCCATCATACTTTCAAGATTCCCTTTTTGAAATCGTATAGCAGTAGAGAATTTATTAAAGGGGGCTGCTTTTTTTGTTTTTAACGCTCGGTAATCAAGATCTGCTGCCAGTGCAACGCTAGTTTTTTATCAGAACTCCTTTAGCCATAAAACGTATTTCCTCTTTCGGTTCTGTTATTTTTGCAATTTCCTCTTTCGATTGACCGGCATCTTCCGCATAATGTCGCAATTCTTCCACCGGTGTTATTTCACGGTAGGCAATTCCCTCAATCACTACATCTTTTCCTGAAGCATCTTTGGGAACAAAAAATGAATAGTCTTTAAATTGAACAAAGACTGCCTCCTGGCTGGTGATTCCATCCTTTATGTTCATCCAGCATCCTTTCACCTGACAAATGTTGTCGATCTGACCGTAAACTTTCGCTACCACAGAATCCTCTGTGCCCAAATCACTCATCAGATCGTTGACGGTGATAGCTGATTCAGCAGTGATTTTCTCACCAAAAGACTGGTAGTTACCTTCTTGTGCATAAGAAGTTGTTGCGATACAAAAAAAGCCCATCAGGATGACGAATGACTGTTGGATTAATTTCATTTTGGTTGAAGTTTTATTGAGCAATAAAATTATGAAGTCTTAACGGTTTAGCCGACAATATATTCCATTCTTAAGAGTTAATACCTTATCTAAAATCTCTGCTTAGCGAATAAACACAGGTACAAAAAGAAATATTCAATTCATGAAAAATTGGCTTTTTGTACTAACGCTTTGCTTCCCCGTTGTGTTATCTGCCCAGTGTATTAAAGGAAATTGTCAAAATGGTAAAGGAGTATACCGGTACCAGAATGGCGCTATATATTCCGGTGATTTCTCACAAAATCAACCG
>JBGTCB010000915.1:0-14208 GCA_041748995.1 Saprospiraceae bacterium
CAGGATGCGTCTCGGAGAGATTTCGGACAGTGCGCTAATTGCCCATGGACGTACTATTTTTCTGGTCGATCAGGAGGGACGAAATGCAAAAGAAATCATGGAAGACCTGGGGAAGCGTCTCCAATATCATTCCGTTGATTCTTCCAGGCTAGCGAATGGAGATACACTTTACCAGCTCGAACCAAGAAATTAAGACGATTGATATCCCAATGACTTGCGGATCAATTTTGTTGGTGCTATTTATTGGTTTCCTTTATTGGTGGTATGAGCAATAAAATAATAGTTCAATTTTTGGAAATACTGACTTTTAAATTCATCAAGAGTTAAGCTTGCATTTGCCGCCAGATATGAATCGAGGGTAGAAATGCACATACCTAATGAATCAAGCAGATGGAATAGTTCAAATGGTCCGTATCCGTACTTATCGGATGCCCCGAGACCATGTTCAAATATGATCAGGGGCTTCCATTTTAGAATAGTTTCCCTGGCGCCATCTAGTACTAAATATTCAGCACCCTCAACATCAATCTTTATGAAGTCAACTTTAATATCTTCCGGGAGGCTATGGTCCAACAGGTCTGTTTTCACGACTATCTGCACATCTTTTTCATTGGCTCTGTCGTAGTCCCGTCGTAGCAATCCAGAGTAGGAGGGATTCGATGTGACATGATTAAAACCTGATGTACCTTCCCGATTGCTCAATGCTACATTGTAGAGATTTACTGACTTGATATTCCCGTATTTTATCACGAGTTTCTCATATTTATCAGGAAGTGGCTCAAAGGCAAAGTGCTTTCCGTGCGGTGCGTACTCTAGAAATAATGCAAGAATTTCACCCTCAAAACAACCAACATCGATACAATTGCTGTCTGCCACAAGTCTTTCCCTGATAATTTTCTTTGTATAATAATCATACTGTTGATTTTTTGTGATTCTGATGGGGATGCGTTTCAGTAGTTGTTTAATGAACTTTAAAATACTCATCAATGGTTTGGTTACTATTAAGGAGGGGGTGGCATTAAATGTTTAAAATAAATATAAATATTTCATATGTGTTTTCAATTGGCTATTGTGAATTGATGCCCTTGGAAAACCTTGCGCTAATTTTACGGCCGATCATACCGTAGAGAGACACGAACACCGACCTTGTCAATTTTGGATGATTATTTTTCCAGACACCGTATTGTGAAATATATTTTCTTCCGGTCCGATGCATGAGAGTTCAGCTATCCAAAAATAGGGCGCTGAAGTGTTTGGAATCATTGCCGGATCGAGCCCTATATTTTCGTCCGTGGTTAGAAAAAACCGCCCCGTTCCATCATACACTTGCAAATTCCATGACAATACAATGGGCGATATTTGCATACGGAAAAAGGTCGAATGGTTGTAAAGTGTTGGTAACGTGATGGTGCAATTGCAATCTTCAAAAGAAATTCGGTAATACTGCTGGATGACTACACAATCGTAATGATTATCTAAAATGTATAAGCCTTCTTCTGTGATCAGTCGGGTTTGCTTCACACCCCCCTGATGCCAATGATAATTTTTGGCAGCATCCAGTCCCCTTAAGGTAATCGTTTCTCCTTTGCATAGTGAGGTGTCTAATGTAAGCTGAGTGATGACTGGTTTTGAGCATGGGGCCAAATAGACGTTGTCAATATAATAATATGCCCAAGGAACATTGGGATCAATCACCTGCGAAAAAGTAATGGGGGTTTCATGAAACAAGCCACCGATAAGCAGATATTGCTCTCCACCCTCAGCCCGAAACTGTCTCTCAATTTTTATCCACTTGTCTGTATCGCTTAACGCCTTTCCATAGTCGTTACGAATGGTGTATTCGTATTCGCCAAGCTCCATTTTCTTTTGGGTTGGCTCATCGTGAAGAATTACTGCCCCTATTCCATCTACGCCATATCGAGATTGGTCGGAAAGACTGAGCTCAAAATTAAGGTCATAGATTTGGTCTTTTATTAGGGGCTCTATCAATTTAGTAACTAAAAATTCATTATTTGAAGGGGAAGCCAAGGTAAATGAAATAATTCCTGCGTAACCCTCCCCGGTTGCTGGCTCTTTATATCCTCTCCAGTTGGAAGGTACATTGAAAGGTGGCTCATATTGAGCATGAAAGAAATCAGTGGTTTTAGCCAGTCGTGACCATCCTGGAGCTGTATTTACACCATCGGCTCCATAATCAGGACTTGTCAAGTATTGCTCAAACCCTGGGTTCGCAACCAGGTTCTGGGCATATATATTTTTTAGCGGCAAAAATAGAATGGATAGGATGATCATTCTTGATGGGTGAAAGAACCTATCAAGCACAATCAATTTAACAATCACAGGCAGGAACAACGCCAATTGCATATCCATTATATGTATTTCCCCTACATTCATATGTATAGGATAAGGTTACATTTATTCTTAGACTGCATCCAGTCTGTCCGCTGTCATCGGATTCCATGCAATGGTGATAATAAAATTTGCACAAGGATCCGTCGAACATTCTCCGTTACAATCGCCGAAGTTACAGGATATTACGAAAACGCTAAACAGAAGTAGTAGTGAACCGATGGCAAGCTCGCCAAATTTCCATTTTTTCATTAGTAAAATTCTTATTCTTTAATAACCAAATAAAAGATTCTTACTCAAATATCCTCAATGCACAAGGACATGAAGCCTTCATTAACGCATTCAGGCACTGCCCCTGCAAACCGAATTTGGTCAAATATCTAGCTTAAGAAATTCGTGTTGTACGATCATACGATGACAACTGATCAATCCGCCATCCATGTAAAGTCGGTAGTTTGTCATGAGAGGAAAGTGCCTCAATCAAATCTTCTACTTAACATAATATTAATTATGGGCAAAAGAGTATTCCTGGTGAGAGGATCCCTTTTGACGAAAAATTAATCCTTCAGGAAATTTGGCAAAAGATCCAATTTGACATCTAACTTTGCGGCTTCTTAAAAACACCATGTCCCTTACCATTAATCAACTTTATACTCCGACCTTCTTTATCCTGTGTATTAGTTACGCTTTCTTTGGTGCCAGCTTCAATATGATCATCCCGGAACTTCCAGCTTATCTGGAATCGTTAGGTGGTGCTGAATACAAAGGTCTTATTATCGCATTATTTACACTGACCGCCGGTCTATCCCGTCCTTTTAGTGGCAAACTGGCGGACATTGTTGGCCGAAAACCGATCATCATCGTCGGTACAATTGTATGCATAGTGTGCAGTCTTTTGTATCCAATTCTGACCACTGTCAGTGGATTTCTGCTATTACGACTCGTGCATGGTTTTTCTACGGGTTTTTCTCCGACGGCGATAACAGCTTATGTGGCAGACATCGTACCCGTTCACCGGCGAGGGGAAGCTATGGGTATTATCGGTGTGAGTATTAATGTCGGCTCATCGATATCTCCACCCATCGGGGGTTACCTGGCGGTTCATTATTCCCTTCCTGTTATGTTTATGGCATCTTCCATCCTGGCCCTCATTTCCTTATTAATGCTGATTAAAATCAATGAAACGATTCCTGATACCAAATCTTTTAAGCCAAGCTATCTTCGGCTCCGAAAAGATGAAATAATAAGCCGGCGTTCTGTTTTCCCCGCTTTGGTTTGTGGTCTCTGTTATCTGGGATATGGGGCGATTTTAACCGTTACACCGGATCAGAGTGAGTATCTGGGAATGATCAATAAGGGGTTATTTTTTACAAGTTTTACCCTTTGCTCGGTGCTTTCACGCCTGGTGGCTGGTACCATTTCCGACCGTTATGGAAGAATTCCTGTCATGCGGGTCGCTGTGGTGCTGCTAACCTTTTCTTACGTGCTTTTAGGTCTTGCGGAGAGTCCACTATGGCTGCTGGTTGCATCCGGATTGGTTGGCTTTTCCATTGGTATCGTTATTCCGGCAGTATTTGCCTGGACGGCAGACAGGAGCAACGATGATAATCGGGGTAAGTCCTTTGCCACCCTTTTTATCGGACTGGAATTTGCAATCGGATCAGGAGCTATTTTAGGAGCTGCGATTTACAGCAATCAACCATCTAATTTTTATCTGACCTTTCTGGTAATGGGCATCATTGCTTTTATGGCGATTATTTTTGTTCGGGAAGGCAAAGCACCGGGAGTGACACCTTCGTATTTCCCGGGAAGGAAAACCATTGGTCTCCAATAGCGAAGCAGTACCTGGCACTCATTTTGTTTTTGACAGGTTGAAATGGAAATCCGGGAATTCGACAAGAACCAAAAGGCAACTTCTTTACCTTCATTCTTGCCTTGATGATATGCTCCAGTAATCCGGCAAATGACACTTTATTTACGCAGACGATGCTGAAGGGAATGGTATAGATTTTACCAATAATCCCGTACCAGGTGATCAGCCAAGCATCATGACCTATCCTTACTTTTACAATGGCGGAGGCGTTGCTCTGCAGGAGATATCAACAATGATGGGCTGGTTGATCTCTATTTTGCCTCGAAGCAGGGTGCTGACCATGGATGGGTCTTACTGGGGAATGGTAGTCATACGTTCCAAATGGTTCCCCCGCATGAATCAGGTTTTTGGGCCATAGGAGAAGTCACAAAACTGTCCATGATCACAGTCATCAAAAGCAGCATATTCATTCAGACAGACAGGATGCTACACTATTGACATTTTTGCTCCACAAATAGGAATATCTTGCACCGGATATTAAGAATGTGTACCTATTTCATCTCCAAATGAAGCCGGAAAATACTAATGACCTTAAAACCCTCAGGCATCGGGCGCAAAACTGGAAGAAAAAAAATATCAGGACTCTCGGTAAAGTCCACAAACATAGAAATTTAGACTCTGTATGTCAGGATGCACACGAAGACGCATTTTCGAAAATCGATTGTCTATCATGTGCTAATTGTTGCAGGACCACGGGTCCCCTCTTCACGGTGAAGGATATTGAAAAACTGTCAAAGCATCTGGGTATTTCAACCAGGAATTTTATTGACACATTTCTTCGCAGAGATGAAGATGGTGATATGGTTTTAAAAAGTGTGCCGTGTCCGTTCCTTCTCGAAAATAATGAATGCCGTGTCTACGATTTCAGACCGAAGGCGTGTCGTGAATACCCTCATACTGACACGAAAAATCAGAGTCAGATTTTTCATTTAACTCTGAAGAATGCAGAAATTTGTCCGGCAGTACTGCAAATTCTGCAAAAAATTTCAGGACATATAGAAGCAGACCGGCTACATCACGGAAGAAAATGAAATTAGATAAAACGGGTATAATCTTGTTATTGATTACCGTAATTCTAGGCATTATCGTATTGTTTTTTCCTCCTCTTGAATTGCAATTAAGATCCGAAGAGCCCCGAAGGGCACTGATCAGTATGGAAATGATCTTTTCGGGTGATTATCTCAAACCCCGGATACACGGCTGGATGTATTACAATAAACCTCCCTTGTTTAACTGGATTTTAGTAGCATGCATGCAGATATTCCAGTCATTTGATGAGTGGGTGATCCGGCTTCCCGGATTGATATCGCATGCATTATTGAGCTTATCGATATACTTTTTCAGCAAGAAATATCTTGCTGAAGAAATTGCGCTGGTGGCGTCGCTGTTCTATTTTACAAGTGGGGAAATCTTATTTTACGGAGTCGTGATTGCGGGTCAAATCGATTTATTTTATTCATTATTGGTTTTTCTCCAGCTCACCTTTCTGTTTTCCGGTATAAAGGACAAAAAGATAGTTCCAATATTTATCTCTTATCTTTTTTTAGCCCTGGGAGTTTTGACAAAGGGTGTTCCCTCGATTGCTTTCCAGTTACTAAGTCTGATTGGTTGGACACTTATATATCAGAAGGATCATCCTTTTAGTTTGATTAAATATCACTTGTGGGGTTTAGTTCTGGCTACACTGATCGTCGGCACTTACTTTTTTGCTTATTTTCAAGCTGGAGGTAATGCCGTGATTTACCTCATTAATCTATTTAATGAGGCTTCACAAAAGTCTGGTCTTGAGTCAAATACAGAAGATGTCTTAAAGAGTCTAATTGAGTTTCCAGGAGCTTTCCTTAAACTTTCCTTGCCCTGGATCCTCCTGATAGGCTTTTTTTTACTGAACAAAAAGATACGTCAATCAACCTGGCAAAATCAATTTGTCCGGTTTAGCTTGATTGTCATTGCCGCCAACTTTTTACTTTATTGGGTCTCAGGAGTAGTGACCACCCGGTATATTTTTCCGTTCGTGCCCTTCATTTGCATCATATTGGCGTATACCTGTATCGAAGCCAGAGATCATGCAGCCATGAAATTCTTCTATCTGTTCCTGCAGTTTCTGATCATTGCAAGCACTCTGGCTTTCACCTGGTTTATGGCTACGGTGCAGAATGATTTAATACAATTTCGTCTTTTTAAGGTGATGGCCGTCTGGTTGATCTCAGTCACTCTTCTCATTGGTTATAGAAGAATTACCGGGCACCGGATCTACTTATCCGTAGTTTTTGTTTTATTTTTAAAATTATTCAGTCAGTGGATTTTCTATCCTGATCGGTATGTGTTTGAGCATGCCCATTCGCAGATTGCCGAAATTCCCGAAATATTAAGTTATGCTGGCGGAAATCCAATCCACCTTTTAGGTTTTCCCGAAGAGCATAAAGTAGATGTCTCATTGGGTAGCTGGACGTTCATTGACACGACCTTTAGTGAACCAATGCCTCTCTCCTATCAACTTCCTTATTATATCGAAAGAGCGCAACACAGTATTATGGAATTTCATACCATGCCTCAATCAGGACGATACTATATCGTACGTCAGGCAGATGTTGAGCGATTTACATTTGATCTGACAATTGAGGTTTTATACGAGTTTGTGGATGACTGGAAAAGGATACCTTTGGCTTTGATAAGGACCTGAATGGCAGACAATGAATACAGACAACACCAGAATTGAGGCAATCGCCATCCATGAGATCGGAGATAAAAGCCTTCAGCAGGATTTGATACTCAGCCAAAATCTTTTGAATCCTGACAGTGATGAACTGGAACTACTAAGGAGTTTCTTTCTGAACCATTTTAAATCTGAAGAGTTTTTTAGTTTTCGCCTGGAAGATTCTTCCGTTCCAGCTTCACGAATTTATCAACCGGTAGTTGAAATTTTTGAAGACCCATCCCTCCTTCTGTCCGGATCGCATCAGATTGCCCGGGTATTGTATAATTTCACGGAAACGGAATTGATTTCCCACGGATATTTATTTAGCTGCTATTTTCAGGATGTAATGTTTGGAGATGAATTGACGGATGCAATTGGTCTCTATTTTTGCCATAACGATGATCTGTTTCTTACTCCCGAAAGTCTCTATAAGCACCCCTTGTTACGGTTTTCGAATGGCATTTTTACCGGGAAGCACGAGATGGCTTGTCTGATTTTCGATACGGATGCAGAAAATGGTTACAAAATTGACCTGATTGATAAATCGAAAAAAAGTAATGAAGGTCAGTTTTGGAAAGAATTATTCCTTCATGTCAAACCTGCAGAAGACGAATTTTTTCAAACCAGCCATTGGATGGGTTTGACCAAAGCTTTTGTTGACCATCAGTTACCGATGGAATTTGCAGTCGAAAGGAAAGAGCAATTGGATTATCTCGACCGGTCTATAGATTATTTTAAAACTCAGGACCACTATAGTGAGCAAGAATTTGCTGATCAAATATTTGATAATTCAGAGATCGTGCGCTCTTTTGGTGAATACCGGAAATCATATGAAGATAGTCACGATCTGGATTTACCCCCGGAATTTGAGTTAAATGACCATGCTGTTAAAAAACAAGCTAAACATTTCAAAAGTGTATTAAAGCTTGACCGGAACTTTCATATCTACATACATGGAGATCGATCTTTGATTGAGAGAGGTATAGATGAAACAGGGAGAAAGTTTTACAAGATATACTTTGATAAGGAGACATAGTGATCACATAAATTTACGATCAAATCATTGATTCAGTGTTCTATGGTCTTAGCAGGGCGCAATATAATCCGGGTTTAAGTCAAGACATCGATCTATTTGGAGTCGCAGCTCACGATGAGGTGAAAGGAAGATTTCATTAGTTCATGACCTCCTTTACCTTTTCAATGATCCTGTCAACCGTGATACCGAAATGCTGATACAATGCCTGATAGGGAGCACTGGCACCAAAATGATCCAAACCGATGACTGCTCCCTTACAACCCACCCATTTGTGCCAGCCCATGGTAGCACCTGCCTCCACCGAGACTCGTGCCGTTACTGCAACCGGTAACACAGATTCACGATAGCCTGCATCCTGAGCTTCAAAAAGTTCCCAGGAGGGCATACTCACTACCCGTGCGTCAATGTGCTGTCCAATCAATTGCTTCCTGGCTTCAAGAGCCAGGGTCAGTTCACTTCCCGAGCCAATTAGAATGACATCCGGTTGACTTCCCTGCTCCTTAGAAACAACATAAGCACCTTTCTCTACACCAGCTGCCGGAGCATATTGGGATCGATCGATAATAGGCAGGTTCTGTCGACTTAAAACCAACATCGTGGGACCTTCCTTATGCTGCAAGGCGATCTTCCAGGCTACCACTGTTTCGTTAGCATCGGCCGGTCTGATGATGGTTAGATTGGGCATAGCTCGTAAAGATGCCAGATGTTCTACCGGTTGATGGGTAGGTCCGTCTTCACCCAATCCAATACTATCATGAGTCATCACATAGATCACTGGCAGTTCCATCAGTGCTGATAGCCTGATGGCCGCTCTGGCATAATCGGTAAAGACAAAGAAAGTAGCCGCATATGGTCGGACACCACCGTGCAAGTACATGCCACTGCATGCCGCACACATGGTCATTTCGCGTATTCCCCAGGCGATATTTCGTCCGGTATAGTCGCTTTTTGAAAAAAGTGCCTTCCCTTTCATCGCAGTTTTAGTTGACGGCTCCAGATCTGCGCTTCCTCCGATGAGCCAGGGAATCGTATCAGCAATAGCATTAAGCACCTTACTATTTACTGCCCGGGTAGCCATAGGACCATCCTGCGGTGAAAAAACTGGCAGTGCAGACTCCCAACCGGATGGCAGGTTCTGACTTAGTGCATTTTCCAGGTCCTGACTAAGCTCGGGGAATTCAGCTCCATAAGCCTCATACTTATCAACCCAGCCATCATAATGATCCTGGCCTACCTTAGATAGATCCATATGGCTTAGCACCACTGGAGGCACAAAAAATGGTTCCATGGTCGGCCAGCCGTATACTTCTTTGGTGAGTTTGATTTCAGCTTCTCCCAATGGTGAACCATGTGCTTCGGCAGTATCCTGAAAATTCGGTGATCCAAATCCAATATGAGTTCTCAAAATAATCATCGAAGGTTTGGAACGATCTTCCTTTGCAAGTAGAAATGCTTTTTCAATAGATTCAATATCATTGGCCGCATCTCCCAGATTAATGACCTGCCACCCGTAAGCCTCGAATCTCTTCTCCACATCTTCTGAAAAAGCCAGATCCGTATCACCTTCGATAGTGATGTGATTATCATCATACAGGTAAATTAATTTTCCCAGACCCAGGTGTCCTGCCAGGGAAGCAGCTTCATGGGATGCTCCTTCCATCAAATCTCCATCACTGCAGAAAACAAAGGTATGATGATCTATAATATCGTAACCAGGTCGATTAAAACGGGCACTCAAATGAGCTTCTGCCATTGCCATACCAACGGCGGTCATAAAACCCTGACCGAGAGGACCGGTTGTTAGTTCAACACCCGGTGTGACACCCAGCTCGGGATGACCGGGCGTATTACTTCCCCATTGTCTGAAATTTCTTAAATCCTCCAGTGTGATAGCGTAACCGCAAAGGTGGAGTGCACTATACTGCAACATGGAGGCATGTCCGTTCGATAAAATAAACCGATCCCGGTTTATCCAGTCTGGTTTGAGAGGATGATGCTTCATTATAAGCCGGTAAAGCACATAGGCAGCAGGGGCCAGTGCCATCGGAGTTCCGGGATGACCGCTGTTGGCTTTTTGTACTCCATCCATGGACAGTGTACGGATCGTATCAACTGTCAATTTGGTCAGTTCGTTTTTTTGCATGTTGTTCTCTACCTGTTGATGGTTTTAGTGATTTCAAGCTTTAGTACCAGGGATTCCCTATGGTCGAAAATTAAACTCTTACAATTTATTGCACCAGAAACGTTCATTCGCGATTCAGATCCCGATAGCTTAGAATCCCACTGTTGTCATGTCTGCAAACCTGCAAAAATTATTTCTAATTATTGTAATGGAATGGAAAGTTATCATGAGCGATCTTATTCACAATTTGCCTTGACAATCGAAAAATGGTCATGATAGAAAATTCTGAAGGGTGTCAATTGACGGAATTCGCAGAAACAAAGAAATAGTTGGTAAGGGCAATAAAGAATCTACTACATAAGTACTGGAGAAAAAATGTTTCTCTTATAACAACATGTCCTCATAGTTTTATGACAATATTCCGTCTATACATCAGCCAGGCAAAGAACCAAATAAACATTGTGTAGCAGAGGGCTTGTAAAAAAGACCCGAGATGATTTCCAAAGAAATTCTGGAAAACATGGGAATAAAGCCATCCATACAAATTCTGGTCACCAATCTTAATCATAAAAAAGGTTTTGGCTAAAAGACCGGAAAGAGCGTATGAAACGAGAGGATTTAACCCAAATGCTCTAAAAATATAGGTCCACTTTTTCCATCCCATCATGTCGATCATCCACAGCAACAAAGCGAAAAACATCATTGCCAAACCAGCCGTCAGTAAAACATACGAACTTGACCAAAGCGGTTTATTGATTGGAAATCCCAGATAATGCCAAACATAAGCCAATCCGACTAAAATGACACCTGCTATTAATAGGTTCCTAATTTTATCTGCATTGGCTTCCGTCATCTGAATCATTCTTCCGGTAATAAAACCCAGAATAATTGATCCCACTGTTGGTAAAGTTGACAAAAGACCTTCCGGATCAAATGGAATTCCATACCCGTGATAAATGTGATTTTCTCCCAGAAGTTTTAAGTCAATCAATCGGACCAGATTATTTTCAAGGGAAAGAGGATCTGGACCTCCAACTGACAATAATATTCCCCAGTACCCCAGGAGAATTATACTAAGTGCAAGATATAGATTCCTGATATTTAGAGAGGCACATAGCAGCGCACCGAGACCATAGGCAAGGGCAATCCGTTGCAAAACACCAAAAATCCTGAGCTCTGACAATGATTTATTAAAAAATGGATACCAATTCAGTAAAAGACCCACCAGGAAAATTAAGGCTGTACGGGTTAGGATTTTCCTGTATAAGGCATTTTTATCTGATTGATAACTTTTAAAGGAGAAAGACATGGACAAACCGACAATAAACACGAAAAAGGGAAATACGAGATCGGTGGGCGTCCAGCCATTCCATGGTGCATGTCTGAGAGGAGCATAGACATATTCCCAGCTCCCGGGTGTGTTCACTATAATCATGAAGAATATAGTCATCCCCCTTAGTACATCAATGGAAAGTAATCTTTGATGCTTCATTGGTATAATTTAACGATAGCAAAGTAAAAAAAGCCTGAAGAAGAATTACAGCCAGGAGCAAAAAAAAAGGGCACCAAAAATGGTACCCCTTTTAATTATAAGCACTAATATCAGCTTGCTGCCGGTACATCCGGAGTTGCAGGTGCTTCAACTTTTTTTGGTCGACCTCTTCTTCCTTTAGTCGCAGGTTTTGTTGCGACAGTCTCTGCAGATTTTTTGGCTGCGGGTCTACCTCTTTTTTTGGCAGCAGGTTTGGTTGTTGCAGGTTTGGCAGGTTTAGCTGCTGCTGGTCTTCCCTTTTTTTTTGCAGCAGGCTTAGCAGTTGCAGTTTCTGTGGTTTTAGCGGCGGCTGGTCTTCCTCTTCTTTTTGCAGCAGGTTTCGCGGCAGCAGTTTCTGCTGGTTTCGCAGCAGCAGGTCTTCCTCTTCTTTTTGCAGCAGGTTTAGCAGCTGCAGTTTCCGTGGTTTTTTTGGCAGCAGGTCGGCCTCTTCTTTTAGCAGCAGGTTTCGCAGCTGAAGTTTCCGTAGTTTTTTTGGCAGCAGGTCGCCCTCTTTTAGTTCCTGCAGCTTTTGCCTTTTTAGCAGCGGCAGCTTTAGCTTTTTTTGCAGCAGCAGCGTCTTTAGCTTTAGCTTTTTTTGCAGCAGCTTTTTCTGCTTTTACAGTTGCTCTAACTTTTGCATTTAGCTGTTTAATAGATGCTTTTAACTTTGCTGTTTGATTTGCCAATTTTTCCAAGTCCGATTTCGAAGCTTCGACTTTACTCTTGAGCTCCGAGGATGTTAATTTCGCCATTGTTTAACTATTAGTTTGAAAATTAGTTTCTGAAAATTTGCATGCAAAGGTAATACCTTTTTTAATTCTTTTTCGTATGCATTAAAAAATCTGCTGAAAACTCCGTTTAAAAGTTCATTACAACCACTTTTTTAGGCAAAAATGATTCCATATTATCTCCGATGAACTTTCAGGACCGGTATTTTACGATTTGTAAGGTTGGGTTCAATAGTCCTGGTATCATTTAAATGAAATCAATTTGAATTCCTGTCAGTGTAGAACACACATATCGGATGTTGAGTAATAAAGAAACCCGTCAGTCTGCTTTGATAAGATGCAAAAAGAAGATTCCGGAATAATTCCATGACCTCCAATAAGGATGAGTACAACGTAGATTGAGATGACTGAAGGAAATGGTTTCCCTAAAATTTTCTTATCCGCTTCAATCATGATTCTGTTGATGATTAGGGATTGCTAATGACTCAAGAGAACTGGGATTGAGTTGAGATATCCGGGACAACGGAATTCTTTTACATCGATTGTCAATTAAGTTGGCTTGAAATCCTGACCGATCTTCCAGGTATTCTATTACTGAGCTCTGATAACTTTCGGATTTGTTGCGTAAGCGAATTTCATAATTCTTCCTTAGTCATCCTGGGGCACTTCACTTATTGATGCTATTAAGATCAGATTTAAGCTTCACAGAAAGTCTGAATATCATGATAGCCGGGCTCTATCTCTTGATATTCGTGATTAGAGGATAACAAAAACCCTATATTTGTATAAATAAAACAAAGTGACATATGGGATTCTTCGATGAAATCAAAAAAGTGGTATTTGGAGTAAAGTCGGTTTCCAAATCAGCAGCAGACAAAGTTATGGACAAAGGTCGTGATGCCGCGGTTAAATCAGGCGAGTATATTGATAAAACCAGGGATAAAGTGGAAGACATGACAGAAGGATTAGGTGATAAAGCTGAAAATGCCTGGAACAAAGCCATTGATAGTGCAGAGAACATTGGTGCCAAAGTGATCGATAAAACAGGAGACTTATTTGATGACGCAAGGGATTTCACAGAAAACATTGGAGGAAAAGTCATTAACAGAGCAGATGACCTATTTGATGATGCTAAAGATATTGTGGAAGATCTTGGTGAGAAAATATTGGATTCAGCTGGAAGAACTTTTCAAAAAGTAAAAGATCTAAGCGTAAAAGCTGACGATGAGCCCAACACAATTCGACCTGAAAAACATGGATTTTCTGATTTTGACACCGGTATTCATGAGGAGAATATTTTTGATGAAAGCGATGGAGTGAAAGATACTGCGAACGAAGATGCTGATGATTTTAGCGGTGAGTTGAAAGCTGCTGCTGGTCTGATCGGTGAAAAAGCAAGTGGTTTAAAATCTGATCTGGTTGAAAAAGCAAAGATCTTATCGGATAAATTGAGTGATAAACTGGATGAAACCCTTCATAAAGCAGAGAATCTGGCAAAATCCGAAGCTGCCCAGCCTGAATTTAGAGAACATGGAGATCAACTAAAAAAGAGTGCTTTTGATGATAAGGATGACTTTTTTAAAAAAGCCCAAGCATTTGCAGATGGTCGTTATGATGCGGTATCAGATCCTTTTTCCCAAAAAGCTGAAATTATTGGTAAAGAAGAAATTCAGAAAAAACCGGAAAATCAGCATCCGATTGCAGGCTTTGAGGATTTGGATGGCGATGGCAATGAAATCATAGATGACGCTTTAATTGATTCGGATGAATAGCAACATTAATAATTCTTAGCAGATACTCCGAACCACACCTGGTTAGATATTGTTCGTTCAAGTATTAAATTTAGGGCAACTCTATTAACCCCGTTCATG
>JBGTCB010000916.1:0-1998 GCA_041748995.1 Saprospiraceae bacterium
GTCTTTTGTTATCAGCAAATTCCAATAACATTGACTAAAAAAATCACCATAAATCTTCTGCCGTCGATCTGGTGGGTGGTCTTGGTTTCAATCAACGCGTTGCAAACAGGATTTGGTTAATTAAATGCGGATTTTCGAGGCTTTTATGGTCTTTCTCCTCTGGAAAAATCTCGTCCTCAGAAGAACCGTACCCTGCAAGCTAGTCTTGGTCTTGCCTATGGTATTTAGGGCAGACAGCGATTAACGGCTGATTATAAATTTTTTTGCCCTTGTACTTCTGCCCTTATCATCAATGAGCCGGTACTAATAAAGACCAGGTGACCAGCCGGAAATATCAACGGATGTGCGATGAAATAACGTCTCACGGAGCAAACTTACCCCCAGCTGATCGAGAACTTCGATTTGGGAAAACCCCGATAATTGGTCTGTAGATTCTGTTTCAATGGACACCTCATTGCGCGCAGGATTTGGATAGAGGATGCTCTCAAAGTAATCATCACCAAAATCTTCAGAAGCAGTGATATCGCCCTGATTGTATTCGAGTATTTTAATGTCATCAATATAAATACCATCGCGGGTATCAGCCTTAGTAGAATTCATCGTAAACCGGAGATTAATTTCCTCGCCGATATATTCGGATAGGTCAATTCGTTCGATGACCCAACTCAACTGCCTGCCGGTGTAGATCGGCAAATCTTTATTAATAGACAATTTACCGGCTACTGTATATTGACCACACAGCGGTACAAACGTTTTTCCATCGACTGAGATTTCAACCAGTAAGTAATCGTACTGGTTCTGAATATCCCAATATGCTTTAAAGGTAAAGATCGCTGAATCTCCCTCCAAAAGAGATATCGGATTTTTGAGAGTCAGGTGATTGACTGAATAGGGGATGGTATTTCCATTTGGACTGTCGGTCAGACTGGTAGGAGCACTAACAAACAAATTACTGGTTTCTTCCCACTGTGATAAAAGCGAGTTAGGTTGCCATTCCGATTTTTCTCCACTATTATTCAGAGCAAACCTCGGCTTGCGATAATATTTAACAATTGTATCCGTACGATTGTAAGTGCCGTTGTCAATCGTGTAGGAAAATTGAATTCGCTCACCATCCTGGATGTTATCAGATAAATGATATTCTAAATTATCCTGCTGACTGCCAAACAGATTGATAATATAGAGTTTTGACGGACTATTGAATTCAATATTTTTTGTAATGGGAGTAAAAGAGAGTGTAAAGGCAACTTCTTCAAATCCCAATTTCGTTATTGAAAAAGGTAAAGAACCGGTTTTTGAGGTCACGAAACTTTCAGATTCATCAAATATCAGAGCTGAGTTTAAGAGAAAATAAGCAGCCGTCAGATTCTGGTCTAACGTTTCTTGACACAGGTACTCAACATCATCCGGATCAGGCCAAAAATTGTGTTCTTCCGTTCCGATTTCCGGGGTCATCGCAAAAATACTGTGATCATGCCGGCCCCCATACATCCAGTCATCAGCATCACCATTGGTTGGATATGCCACCGTCTCCAGACCGGTTCCATAAACATAGCGGTTTTCACGGGTCAGTAAATTTCCTAATTCCCGGTATACATCGGCATCCTTGACGGGTTGTGGGGTATATCCAAACGGATATATCAGGTACCCTCCCCAGCTATGGTAATTAAGGGCTATTTTAAACTGATGACTTTCTACAAATGAACTCACCGCCTGGGTTTCCGGCTCTGAAAACGGTGAAGGACCGCGGTATACTTCTGAGTGACTTAAAGAAGAAGATCCTGCATTATCGTGCCCCCATTCATGACCGTAATTTCGGTTCAGATCTACCCCAAAGGTACCATTGCCATTATTCCTCCGGTTTTTCCTCCATAGTCCACCACCCTCCGGACGCATCGTCTGATTATAAATATATCCATCCGGATTGACACATGGTACAAAGTACATTTCAATATTATCAAGCAAAAACTTTATTCTCTGGTCTTCATCGTATTTCTC
>JBGTCB010000917.1:0-2423 GCA_041748995.1 Saprospiraceae bacterium
GACCTAATGTTGTCCCTTTTTATGCTTTGGCATGCTTCATCTTTGTATCGTCAATAATGACAAACTAAATAATATAAAACCAAATGAGTATGAAAAAGAGTGTAGTAATTCTTAAAAGAATGGGTGCGATTGCCACTGCAATGACGCTTACATTTCTGTTCACTTCCTGTGAAAAAGAAGTATTTGACCCAACATTGACGCATGAATTTGCGATACAGTCAACCGACAATGGAGCGACCTACCACATCAAAGTTGCACTACCTGCCAATTACAATCCCGGAGTTGCGAAATATGCCTCTATTTATGGATTCCCTCAAAGTCTTCACTTAGGGCTTTTCTCACCAGGAACTGGTTTCTACCCCACAGTGGATAATCTTTAAGAGTAATTTAAGAGTCTGTTTGGCTTGGACTTTAATTATGTTAGCTCGTCCTTCATAAACCAGGTAATTTGTCGGTGTTACTCTGTCGTCCTCTGATAAGACCAGTTGACTCAGACTATCTCGTATTGATACGATGTATTGTTGATTGCCACGGAGTTGTTGGATCAAACTACCTTTTTCCGAGAATTGAGAAGCACGATTTAATTGATTTCGAGTGCGGCAGCTTATCATAAGTATAGCCAGCAGTACTAATTGAGTAGTCAAGTTTATATTCGAAATTAACATGTTACTTCTCGTTTGTATTGCTCCCAACGGTTTCGCGCTTTGCGTTCGGGCAGTTTTCGGAGTACAAGCTTCAATTTATTATCAAAGTTTAGAGAAGTACCTGGCTTCTAGTTTGCACGTCAGGCCGTCTTGAAGCAAAGCTGTACTAGACGTTCGCACTTTTTATTCTTTCCAAAAATTCTTTAGTGTCGTTTGGTGCCGCTTCCTCATATCCAATATAGCCTTTTGAACTGTTACAAAAGCTCCTTAAATCAGTCAATATTTTGTCCTCAATTGTTGTGTCCGGATACAATGTCTCACAATAAATCCCAAGGATAAGATGTCCGTCATTGGTAAAGAAACACATTGCCCCTCTGATGTCTGATTTGTCGCTATAATCCCAATAAATTGTATGTATTTCATTTTTGTGTTTAGTTAAATAGTCAACAAGATCATTTGCGGTCTTAAAAATAATTGAAGGTTTGTCTTTCGGGTTTCTATCATTAACGGTCTCCCAACTTTAACTGATCCAGCGGACTTTGGACTCAGGCTTCAGTATAAAGGAATGAGCAATTCATATTGACGACTGCCATCCTTAGGGCTGGATTCAAATAAAATAAGCGTTAATGTTGAATTCTGACGCTTTTTATGAACATTAATTGCAAATTCAAATTTGCCCCATTCGGGTGCTCCGGCATCAGTCATTTGAAAGCCTTTCTTTAGCTCTTCGTGTCCGTCTTCCACGATCCAATTAAAATTGGCTTCGAAGATCTGACCCTGCCCACTTACCAGGAATGTGTCCTGACTGATTCTTTCCACGGTGACATCCCTAAAGCGATTATTAGAGTATGTTTTGGGTAAAAGGGCTTCGGGCTCTGCTTCTTTTGTAACCTGAAGGGTGTCGGAAATGGTTTTTAAGGCATCAACCTTTGCTGTCGTCTTTATGGTATCGTTACTGTTACAAGCAATCAAGATCATTAACGAGAACAAAAATATATATCTCATATATGAATTAATTTTCTTTAATCTCTGGTCTTTATAACGCACCTGAAAAAGGTAGCCGACGTCCAAGGTTAGCCGATCGGCGACATGATTGATCTCAGTTTTCAAGTAGCTTCTTTATTTACTTCGATGTTAGTATAATAAACTCAATTTCAGTACCATTTTCAACTATATGGTCTGGCTGCACTCCTCTCTGTTCCCATGATTCTTCGGTACCGGGTAGTGTTGGAATGGTGGTCACCACCAAGTAAGTGCGGCATTGTGCATCGGCCAGCGGATTAAAAGTACTTTCCTGTCCGTTTAACACAGAGTCTCTTAGATGCACAGACCTTTGATTTATCACTTCCCGACCTTCATGAGCCAGTATTAAAAAGCCCGAACAGCCCGAACATGGAGGCTGCTGAGCTTATCGACGTTGGACTGTGTGCCAGTGAAGAAAGACTGTTCCCATGCGTGGAAGCCATTGCCCTCCGTAGAACTCCAATAGTTGTCGTCAGCAAAACCACTCCCTCCATTAGCTACCGCAGCCGCATCTATGATTGTTTTGTTTTGATACATCATGTTCAATTCCTCTTTAGAAGGAATATACCAATCACCATAAAGGTGCCTTACTAAGTTGGCACATATTAATGCCGCAAAGGTGCCTGCAGTATTATCTACTGTTTGCTGTGCAACTATTAACATCGTATTCATTTCTCCGGATCCTACTCCATCTCCCCCGGCATTGGTCACTTTATAAATTCCGTTATACCATTGTTGGCCTTTTCTTATATCTGC
>JBGTCB010000918.1:0-2653 GCA_041748995.1 Saprospiraceae bacterium
TGACATCTTTTCAGATTGAATGAGTTGAGCCTGAGTTCTCCGTAGATCCTCCAGTGAAGTACTGAGTTCGAGAGTCCTTTTTTGTACCAGACGTTCCAGGGTTTCGTTCTGTGCAGTAAGAAGTGCTTGTTTTTCCATTTCTCTCTCTACAGAAATACGGGACATAGCTTCCTGTAAAAGATTATATCTACCTGCCAGTGCAAATGAAAAAATAACCGAATCAATGGCAGCAAAAGCAAAAATAATATTTGGACTCAAGAAATAATTGAAAAAATCGGTGTCTGGAAGAAACCAAAACATATCAATTTGGGTGTAAAATGCCGTTGTAATAAGGTGTCAAGTTGCACCAGGAATTGCCCGAGCATAAAATAAAGAGCGGGCTTATAGCCTTTACTAAGACTAATACACGCCAGAATAACCGTGGTAAGCGAAGTAAGATGCCAGATCACTGTACGGGCATAGCCTGTGAAGTGATAAAAATTTAAGGCATTAACCAGAAATTGGACAGCGATCAATAACATCAATAGCAATAAAACCTTATCCCAGCGGGGGTGTTTTATTTTACTATGGAGAAAGGATCTTGAAAATTGGGCAAAAGTTAACCATACAAGGGGATCGCCAAATTTTTTAATGTAAAAAGCAATTTCCGGAAGTGAAGTAGTAATGAACTGGGTTAATTTTGGTGGTTCATCCAAAAAGAAAGTGATATACGTCAATGCAAAAAGAAATAGATAAAGTGTATACCAAAAATACGTAATATCTCTTAGTGAAAGGCACAGGAATAAATTAAAGAACGCTGTCCCAAAAATAATTCCGAAAATGATTCCATCAACATAGTTTTCTACTTTTTTCTGATCTAGATCGTGAATGGTTTTCTTATATAACAGATTTACATTTGATTCTCTTCGAAATTTGCCACCTGATTCGAATTTGGCTATTATTTGAATTTTGGAATTTGCAGGAAAAAGGAACTGAGATATATTTTTCATTCATGATGCCTATATGCAAAGTATCCAGTGGTCTCATCGAATCAAAAAGATAAATAGTAACCCTATCCCAGTAATAAGATGACACATTCAAAAAGTATGGTACAGGACCGGGATTGATCATGTAATGCCTGGCCCAGTATTTCAGATGTTCCGGCCTTCTGCCTTCATTTTTTCAAAAGGAACAGCATGATTCAGATAAAGCTTTTCGATAGTCCAGTTTCCATCCGGATCGGGTAAAATTTCCATCTTTTCTACCATCAGCAAAGACCACGTGTCATCAGTGCTGATCTTCGGGATGTCAGATGCTCCACCAAAACAGAAGCAGTAAATGAATTGCAATGTAAGTAGCGGGACAAATTTTCGATTAAAGCAGCGTTTCACGACTTGCAAATTAAATCAAGTGGTAATCTATGGTTTTTTCCTTTTCGCTTGACGGATTATCCACTTAGCAATTCTGTTTCCTTGTCTTTCCCCGTTCAATACTGATTCACGGAAGTGAAAACCGGCATATATTCGGCTTAAAGAGTTTTCCCTTTCCGCTTCAGATATGGAATGATATCTTCTGGTAATATTCGGTAAAGTGGCACTATTG
Organism: Saprospiraceae bacterium; assembly: GCA_041748995.1. Taxonomy (GTDB): domain Bacteria; phylum Bacteroidota; class Bacteroidia; order Chitinophagales; family Saprospiraceae; genus JABDMH01. The sequence goes on from JBGTCB010000918.1 coordinate 1,582, forward strand.
GCGGCGAAAGAAATCCGGTCACTTCCGAAGATATATCTCAGTACTTCTGCTGCTGCGCCTCCGGCCATTGCATGACCAGAAGGATACTCTGGATTGGGTGGAGTGGGATGGCACAGCTCTTTCCAGTTCTTGTCTGGTTTGGTGTCAGGATTTCCATCCAAACTGGCCAGATGAATGGCAGAAATAGGCCGCCAGAAGAAATATTCTATTTTGGCCGCGTGACAACTGATAAAACTATCAGCAATCGCTATATGCAGAAGTGCCAGTAACCTGGTAAGATCGTGGGTATTCAGATGCATTTGATGAGCCAGAGTGCACGCTATTTTATTCCACCCCAAAACAGAGCTCTCCAGCCAAAAGTATGCGGTTTCAGCCTGATTCAGAGAGCGGGAATCAGAAAACTCGCCACCCATAGACAACACTTCCTCATAATCCCGTAAGTACTTTTTACCTGATAGAACCGGAGGCTGGCGGGGAAATTTCAATCGATTCTTGCTCAATAGAAAAGGTAACACTCTACCCCACCCAGGCTGATCGATTAAACCCAATTTCGGATTCAGCGATCCATATTCCTCTGTAATTGTAAATCTGTATTCACCAGGCAGTGAGCCTTCATCCATCGGGTACTGGGCATGATCCGATGAGTCCCGGTTTCTTTGCTCCAGCAACGATGTGGCCATTTTCATTCCCATATCTATCCCATTTTGTTTTAACTCTCCCGATTTCATAAGTGTCATTTCCTCGTGATAGACTGAATCGAGAAAATTACTACAGACCGGTAGAAGGCTTTTAAGTATCCGGTATGAGACCTCCGTAATGGCAACATTCTGGTCAGAATTTTGTAAGCCATCCTGAACAAAATGAAAACAGGCAAATTGAGGTTGGATGGTATTCACGATGTCATGCATGGAGATGGACAAAATTGCATAAACTCTTGACTCCTCTATAGGAGTGATCATTCCCAGGTGTCTTGCTTTTGTCAGGGACCTGGAGCAGATGTCATTCCACAGATAGACAACGCGGGATTCTGAATCATCAGTAATCGAAATCGCTCCGGAAAGTGTCATTGGTA
>JBGTCB010000919.1:0-7113 GCA_041748995.1 Saprospiraceae bacterium
TCCCATTAATGCACCGGGAACGATTACCTCGACAATTAATGTACCAACAGGAGGTATGATAACTGACGTCAATATCAAGAATCTGAATGGCCCTCATACTTATGTGGGCGATCTGACCTTCACATTAATGAGTCCCCAGGGGACATCGGTGATTCTTATTCAGAATCGATGCGATAATGACAACACTGGATTTAATATTGGCCTGGATGATCAGGCAGCAAATGTCCTGGCGTGTCCAATTAGTGATGCTAATGCACAAATGCCTGAAAATCCTTTGTCCGCTTTCAACGGTCAAAACCCAATGGGTAATTGGCAGCTGATGGTCAACGATAATTTTGCTGATGACGGGGGTTCGCTTCAAGGCTGGACCCTGGAAATTTGCACTCAAGGTGCACCGGCACAAGGCTACACCTGCGCCACTGCGATCGAGCTTACCCAACCGGGTACATTTAATGCACCTGGCCCCAGTCAGGGAAATGGTGCCATACCAGGCAGTGGATTCACTCATGCCAACTGGTATCGATTTACGCCACCGATGACTGGTATGATCAATATATTTACCTGCGGCTTGGCTGGAGCTGGAAATCAGCATAATCATGTTTATACAGTCAACACAGGCTCGTGCGCTACCCTGGATCTGAATGATGTGGCTTATACTGAAGACCGGGGTTGCACCCAGAATCAGGCAGATGGAGTTAGGTTGGAAAATGTACCAGTCACCATGGGTGTACCCATTTATATCGAGTGGGATGACGCCTTATCAAACACCCCGTTTACCTGGACTTTGGAATATCAAGGTGGTTGCACTGCTGATGTCATCGTTTCGGCAGCCACTACTATGGGAAATACGGTGGCTGGAAATTCGATTACCACCCAAAATATGGTAGCGGTCAATGGTGCGGCGGTTTTCTCAGCAGCTAACATAAATTTAAATGCAGGATTCGAGGTCCCCGCCGGCAATTGTTTTGAAGCGAACAATGTTGGATGCGGGTATAACGGTACACTCATGTGTGACGGAGGAGGTGAAGCTATGGGAACCTGCGCTTCACCCCATATCATCACCTGTGGACAAGTTTTTCAGGGCAACAATACGGGAGGAGTGAGCAATTGGTCAAGTTATCAAGCGGGTGCCTTTACTGATTTGACCGGACCTGAGAAAATCCACACTTTAGTCATTCCCGGGAATACCACTAGAACAATTAGCCTTTCGGGATTGAACGCTGATCTGGATATGATGATAGCTACGACATGCGATCCCGCCACCGTATTTGTTGGTGCTGCTACGCTTAATGATCCGGAGACAGTGATGGTCCAAAACAATACCGCAAATCCGGTCACCTACTATATTATTGTGGATGGTTATCAGGGAGCGACAAGCACTTATTCCTTGTCGTGTAACTAAACTCCAAAGAAAACTTTGAACAAGTCATTAAATACTCAAACGCTATGTTAAGCCCAATCTCCGATCGCGAAAGGGAAGTCCTGGAGCTGATCGCTTATGAAAACACGAACGAAGAGATTGCTGAAAAGCTATATATCAGCAACAATACAGCCAAAACGCATCGCAAAAACCTGTTAGAAAAAATGGGCGCCAAAAATACAGCGGGACTCGTAAGGCGAGGTTTTGAGTTAGGGCTGTTGCAAGTTGAATCTCATATACAAGATGAAACTGAACCCACGCATAGAGCCACTAGTATCGGTATTATAGAATCCAGACCGGTTGCACTTAGGAGATCACTCCAGGAAATGGAAGATAAATTTTCCAGACCTTTTATGGGCAGGGTTGTTTTTGTAAAATGGGTCAAAGAGATTTGCAGTGTCCTGATTCTGTCGTTCGTGTTTTCCAATGCACACGCTCAGCTAAGCGAAGGAGGGATTCCGGTTGGATTTTCTCTGACCGCCAGATCAGCCATTCCGGTAAAAGTCGTTCCGACCCGGGACCGGCAGCAGCTCGGGGAGGAGGATAGACTGGCTTCATTAAATAATGAGCCATATAGGTTTGGGTACCATATCAAGGCGGACTATAACCTAAGAAATTCAGGTGTTTGGACAGACTTAAACAATGGTGATCGAATCTGGCAGTTGCAAGTCGATTGTCCTAATGCTTTGGCGATTCAACTGCTCTATAAAGAATTCTTCCTCCCTCCCGGATCAAAGTTGTTCCTCTATACACCTGACCGGTCCCAGATATTGGGTGCTTTTACGATGAGAAATAACAAAGAAAATGGTCGATTTGCAACGGCTTTGACAAAGGGTGAGCAGGTCATCATTGAATATTATGAGCCCCGATCTGTGAGTAGGCAAGGAAGAATCTCCATTGAAAATGTAGTGCATGGTTACCGAGACTTAGCCGGTATGCTCGATTTTGAAGAAGCATTACCGTGTCATCAGAATATTAATTGTGCGGAAGGGGCTGGCTGGGAGAATCAACGTGATGCTGTTGCCCGGATTCTCGTCCAATTTGGAGATAACGCCGGATGGTGCACAGGCACTCTAGTAAACAATACCGCTCAGGATAATAAGCTTTATTTCCTGACAGCCAATCATTGTTTTGAAGAAGATCTGGATGCCGAAGGAGTAACAAACGCTTCGCAATGGATTTTTTATTGGAACTACGAAAGTGCCGGGTGTGTTAATCCGGGCGCAGAACCAGCCCATCTCTCAACTACAGGAGCTACCTTAAGGGCCAATTGGCAGGATTCCGATTTTGGTCTTTTGGAATTGACTGAAAGCCCACTGGATAATATCAATATCAACACTTATTTTGCCGGCTGGAATCGAGCTAACAATCCTCCTGCGGGGGCGGCCACAGGCATTCATCATCCTGCAGGTGATATTAAAAAGATGTGCATTGACAATGATCCATTGATCAGTAATGCAACCGGTTCAAATGTAGGTGGAACCATTTATCCAGCCGATCATCTTTGGGAATCCGACGCCTGGGATTTTGGAATTACAGAGGGCGGTTCTTCCGGCTCCGGTTTATTTGATGCTAATAAGCGACTGATCGGTCAATTATTGGGCGGCTCATCTGACTGTCAGGATGCCGGATCCGATGTATATGGAAAGTTCTCTAAGTCCTGGACGGGTACTGGTGTGAATACCAGAAGACTAAGTAATTGGTTAGATCCTGGAAACACGGGTGTCACAACCCTGGATGGAAAGACTCCAGGTGGTGGAGTCGGTTGTACCGCTGATGTCACAGTACCGGCCGGAACGACCATGGGTAATACAGTGGCAGGAAATTCCGTCAGCACTCAAAATATGGTGGCCGTCAATGGTGCAGCGGTTTTCTCAGCACCTAATGTAAACTTAAATGCAGGATTTGAAGTAGCGGCTGGTAGTTGCTTTGAGGCCAACAATGTAGGATGCGGATATAACGGTACGCTCCTATGTGAAGGAGGAGGTGGTGGAGCAATGGGAACCTGCGAATCACCTCATATCCTCACCTGCGGACAAGTTTTTCAGGGCAACAATACGGGAGGTGAGAGCAATTGGTCAAGTTATCAGGCGGGCACTTTTCCTGACTTGACCGGACCGGAGAAAATCCACACATTGGTCATTCCCGGGAATACCACCAGAACGATTATGCTTTCGGGAATGAACGATGATCTGGATTTACTGATAGCTACAGCCTGTGATCCAGTCACCGTTTTTGATGGTGCTGCAACGATCGATGATCCGGAGACAGTGGTAGTACAAAACAATACTGCAAATCCGGTCACTTACTATATTATTGTGGATGGTTATGATGGAGCTACAAGCATTTATTCTTTGTCGTGTAACTAAAATGAAAAAGATTTAGTCAGATTCATATTTAACATACTCAGAATTCAATAATAAAGAGGTTTTATCCCACAATGATAGAGCCTCTTTTTTTCTATGTTCACTGATGACTGGTATCCAGAAGTCAAGTCTTTATTTCTTTCATTGCTGATGATGTTAATCTCTGCATCTCCCGAAAATTTTTAATAAGGTGATCCCGGCTTGCCTATTTTCCAGGGAACCCCCCAATCTAAGTCTGGAGCGCCCGGCATGATTAAGGTGGAGGCAGTGGCAGAGATTGATCCTAAATAAAGGATTTGGGAAATTAGTTTGAATTTCAAACTGAAAGGAGCCGAAGGTCATTCAAGCGGAAGACTGAGCTAATGGGTTATGAAAATTGGCAGCCGGTGGTTTCTTTCCCATTTTTTATACTAGGTCCCAGACGTTAGGGTTGGGATCCCAGTCCTGACACAAATTATCCAGGAGTCAAGGCTCTATTTTTTTATTTGCTCATGATGTGTATTACATTTTTTTCAGAAATTTTTGCTGAGTTGAGCCCTTTCGTACCACTCCGGTCATACTGATGACAGCCAATTTAATGATATTTTTCGATGGGTTAGCCTTTTTGAACTGTTGATTATCCTGACCGAAAATCCACATAGTTAAAAGGCTTATAAAAACATGCAGTATGTGTCTAGATTAAGATCGCATTCAATCCAAAGAAAAAAGTAAATGGTAGGTTAATTTTAACTATTTTAGATGCAGGCGATTCATATGGCAAATGCATAAGTAATTTTGATGGTTGCCAGATAGCTCGCCTACAGAGTGAAATGTAAAACCTTAACTTAAACTAATGGCAAATCACAACATTACAATCGAAGGTATTGATTCAGAAGGCCATCTGATTCTTAGTGACCGTGGTCTGGGATATACAGCAGGACAGAAAAGAGATACGATTACCTGGATTATAAAGCCTCAATCCGGAGTTGCATCGATAACGGGGATCCAGGACAATTCATCCATTGATGTGTTTAATCCCGATCCTCGACCATTCCCTCAAGATCCACCTACCAGAGCTGACACAAATTGGAGAGGTACGATCCGATCGGATCTTACTTTTCCAAACCCTCCTGATTATATTGAGGAAAGTTACTCGATATTATTTACAAGGACACCAGGTGGAAAGGTAGAGAGACACGACCCCATCATTAGAGTGAATCCCTGATATGCTATTGGAGCAGAGAATCAGATTTCTAATATTTGGTTTTCTTCTTTTTATCACCGGGCTTTCAAGTGGGCAAGATCAAAATTTGGCAGATAGCCTGAAAAGTATTTATCAACAGGATATTCTTGAGGATACGGCACAGTTAGAATTACTGAGGAACCTGGCTTTTAACGAAGCCAGGGATCTGGTCCTGGCATTAAAATATGCTGACGAACTCATAAGTTTTTCTCAGTTAAAAGGCAACGCATTATACCTGCAAAAAGGTTATTACTTAAAGGGGAGTATCAAAAGATTGCAGGGCGACCTGGAAGAGGCGTTGGATGCCTATTTTAAAAGTAGTGAGGCCGCGAAAGAAATAAATAATCTTAGAAGTGAAGGCATCACTTTTGGCGCCATTGCAGATATCTATAATGTTTCAAAAAACCATAGTAATGCGCGGAACTATTATAAAAAAGCTATTCAGGCTCTCAGACAAACGCAAGACTCTATTGCTCTGGCATCCATTATTTTGAATGCCGGAGATGAATTCCTGAGCAATGAGATTTACGACTCCGCACTGCTCCATTTCCAGGAAGCTGAAATAATTTTCGAAAAACTCAATTACCTCAGCGGTAAGGCCTATAGTTTGGGTAACATCGGAATGGTGCACGCGAACATTGGGGAAAGGTCACTTGCGGAAGATAATATTAGGAAGGCTATCGAGATTCTGCAGGACCTGGAAGATTACTACCCGATTTGTGTGTATCTCATTTCCATGTGCGACATCTATCTTGCTAGTGAAGATTATGAGACAGCACTGACATATGCATCCCGAAGTTTAACCCTGGCACATAAATATGGATTAAAAGAGCAAATCGGCGATGCAAATTTAAAGCTAGCCGAATTGTTCGATCTGTCTAATCAAACGGCAAAGGCGTATCAACACTATAAAGCTCACATCAAATACCGGGACAGTGTCAATAATATAGAAGCGGTTCAAAACATGGCCAATCTACGCACTGACTTCGAAGTTTCGAAAAAGCAGATAGAGGTAGATTTGCTGAACCAGCAAAGGAAAAATCAGCGTATTGTCACCCTGGCCTCGATCATTGTTTCCCTATTAGTCATCCTGCTTGCCCTGGGATTGTACAGACGCTATCATTTCATCAAAAGAACAAAACAAATTATTGAAGCAGAAAAAGATCGATCGGAAACGCTTTTACTAAATATCTTACCGAAGGAAACCGCACAGGAACTAAAAGAAAAGGGACACGTACAGGCCAAAAAGTTTGAAGCAGTTACTGTTTTATTTAGTGATTTTAAAGGCTTTACCCAACTTGCTGAACACTCACAACCCGAAGAGTTAATCCGGAGTATTGACTTTTACTTCAAAGAATTTGATAAGATTACTACCAAATACGGTCTCGAAAAAATTAAGACGATTGGTGATTCCTATATGTGTGCCTCCGGTCTGCCGCTACCTAATACTTTCCACGCTAAGCAGGCAGTCAAAGCCGGCAGAGAAATGATTGACCTGGTAAAAGAAGTTTGGCATAATGATGATGATCTCATTCATTTTGAAATCCGGATTGGAATACACACAGGACCTGTGGTAGCAGGCATCGTGGGAATGAAAAAATGGCAGTACGACATTTGGGGTGACACGGTCAATATTGCTTCCCGCATGGAATCGATGTCTGACGTTGGTAAGATCAATCTGTCTGAATCCACTTATCGGGAAATCCAGGATGAGTTTGTGTGTACATACAGAGGAGAAATTGAGGTGAAAAACCGGGGCGCATTAAAGATGTATTTTCTGGAGGAGGACCTCTAATTTTATTTTTTCTCTTAAGCCGTTTTCCAGGAGGGACAAATATCAGGGTAAGTTGGGTATTGCAACAGCCTCGTAGATGAATTTATACCTGTTCCACTATGTATACTTAACAAGACATAAAATATTATCCCAACACCAACAATCCCTCTTCATAAGCCCTTCGCACCATCCCGGCCATATTAATCGCACCCAGTTTGAGCATGATCTTTTTGCGATGCGTCTTAATAGAGTGCTTGGTGATGTACAAAATTTCACCAATCTCGGAGGTGGTTTTTTCCATGACGATTAATTGCAGCACCTCCAGTTCTCT
>JBGTCB010000920.1:0-1548 GCA_041748995.1 Saprospiraceae bacterium
TTGCAATTTCTTATCGTCACGTCAAAATTGCTTACCGGATTTGATGCACCCATTTTGCAAACCATGTATTTAGACAAGTCCCTTAAAGACCACACTCTTTTGCAAGCCATATGCAGAACCAACCGGTTATTTCCAAACAAAAGATACGGACGTGTAGTGGATTATTTTGGCGTGTTTGATGATGCAGCCAAAGCCCTGGAGTTTGATGAAGCATCCGTAAACCAGATCATCACCAACCTATCGGAGCTGCGGGATCAATTTCCAGAAGCCATGCAAAATACCTTACAACATTTTGAAAGTGTCGACCGGCGTCAACTGGGTTTTGAAGGTTTGGAAGCCGCTCAAAATGCCATCAGAACCGACGAGAAAAAAGATGCATTTGCCAAAGATTATAAGTACCTGAGCAAACTCTGGGAATCCCTTTCTCCCGATGATATTTTGAATCAATACCAGGCGGACTATAAATGGTTATCCCAGGTATTTGAATCAGTGCGACCCGCATCTGACAATGTGGGCAAATTGCTGTGGATGATATTGGGAGCCCAAACCACCAAACTCATTCATGACAACATACATGTTGGTGATATCCACAACCTGGACGAATTTGTCCTGGATGCCGATGTAATTGAAGACATCTTCAACAATCCCGACCCCAGGAATGCGAAGAAACTTTCAAAAATCCTGATCAACCGGTTTAAAAAGCACGGAGACCATCCAATTTTCAAAAAATTAAGCGAACTCCTTGAAGCTCTGCGTGACAAGGCGGAGCAAGGCCTGATCACATCAATTGAATTTGTCAAGGAACTTTGCAAAATCGCAAAAGAGACCGTTCAGGCAGAGAAAGATATCGAAGCAGCCATGCAGGAAAAATCTCCCAAAGCCGCCTTAACCGAATTATTCTTAGAATTAAAAACAGATCAGACACCGGCAGTTGTAGAACGCATCGTAACCGATATCGATGCCATCGTTCGGGTGGTCAGCTTCCCGGGCTGGCAAAAGACCACCTCAGGCGAAAGAGAAGTGCAAAAATCATTAAGGCAAGCCCTTTTAAAATATCAATTGCACAAAGACCAGGTATTGTTTGACCGGGCATATAGTTATATAAAGGAGTATTATTGATTAGGGCATTTTGACGAATAAATGAAGAAGAAAAATAGAATTATATGAGCAAGACAAGTAATGAACTAGGGAAAATCCTGGCAGACATGTATGCAAACGCCCAAAAAAATGAGCAAGTAACAATGATCTATTTATTTGGGGTTAAGTATGCAGATGACATTCGGAAAGTTGGAGTGCGAGAAGTAATTGAGCAATCCGGAATACTTTCAACTTATAAAACTGAATTGAAAAAAGCGATTAATCTGGCTAAATACGTAAGTCCAAAATAGTCCTGCCCGAAAATGAGCAAGATTAACCCACATTGCTCAGAATGGTAATAATAGAGTCACCAAAAGTTAAATAATGGTAAAATTTGGATGTTTTTTTGGTTGATTGAAGTTGATGAAAAGCTAAACCTGCTGTGGTTACTGGAAGACGAGAATCAAAAAG
>JBGTCB010000921.1:0-3870 GCA_041748995.1 Saprospiraceae bacterium
AAAAAATTTGTGCAAAGATAGTTTTAGTTTATAAGAAAAAAAGTTTATAACTTCAAAAGTTATAAACTACCCTTTGTCTTGATTTTGATCAGCGTAACCCCAATTATCGATGTGTGATAAAGCGATTCGCAATGATTCTCCTTTTGAGTTAGGGTTATCTCAGATTCCTGTAGCTATTTTCACAGAAAAAGCTGATCACCAGGTGAACAAACAAGATTATTCAGAAAACGGGAAATCCTTTTGCAGGTAATTGTCGGTCCAGAGTTCTGATGGATCCGGAAAATCTGAAGCTTCGGCAAAGGCTGTTGCCTCTTCGATAATCTCCTTTATACGATCCTTAATCTGCTGAATCTCTTCCTCGGTACCAATACCTTCATCGATAATCTTTTTTTCAAGCATCTTCACTGGATCTTTATCCTGATACTCCTTTAATTCTTCCTTTGAACGATATTTTGCCGGGTCCGAAACTGAATGACCTTTGTAGCGATAGGTCTTTAGTTCCAGAAAATAAGGTCCTTTGCCTGCCCGGATATGTTTTGCTGCTTTTTCCAGAGCAAGATGTACTTCTTCCGGGTTCATGGCATCGATCGGCTCCGATGGCATATCAAAGATCAATCCGATCTTATAGATATCTGTTAAAATACTGGTGCGTTTAACCGATGTTCCCATCGCGTAATGATTATTTTCACAGATGTATAACACCGGTAATTTCCAGGTTGCCGCCATATTGAAGGACTCAAAAAGTGCTCCTTGTCGCGCAGCTCCATCACCAAACATAGTGACACACAAGAGATCCGTCCCTCGGTATTTTTCAGCAAATGCGATACCAGTACCGATCGGGATTTGTGCTCCTACAATTCCATTTCCACCAAAATAGCGATGGGCTTTACTGAAGAAGTGCATGGATCCTCCCTTTCCTTTGACGATCCCGGTTTCTTTTCCATACAGCTCAGCCATACATGCTTTGGGATCAAGTCCTCGACACAATGCTATTCCATGTTGACGATAAGCTGTGACAATCGCATCTTCCGCTCGAATGGCTGTCACAAGACCAGCAGCGATCGCTTCCTGACCTATATACACATGGCAAAATCCCCTGATTTTGTTTTGACTATATGCCATAAGCGTCCTTTCCTCAAATCGACGGATCAGGAGCATGATATCATACCACTTAAAGTATGTTTCCTTACTAAATTTGGTTTTTGGCTTCTCTGCTACTTTTGCCATAAGTGTATAATCGATCTGGTATTTGAATACAGACAAAGGTACATATTTTCGTAACACCGCAGATGGAAGCCTTGATTTAGCGCAGGTTTTAACCCAACCAATATGAAGTTAAGTATACGGATGGTTTAGATTACCTGAGCCTGCGTTACCAGCAAACAAGTTAGGGCTTCCTTGCAACTGGATTCTGTCGATTCAATATAATCCGTTTTCAGTGAACAATCCTAAGAGTCATCAAAAATATCGTCAGGGTTCAGGTATTGAGGCATGATAATCAAAAGTACTGATTACAGGGGTAGGTTTTCCAGGCTGTTAATATCAATATTGATCCTGCTCAGGCTGTGGCAAACTCCATTGTCATGATGTAGAGTTTAGTTAAAAGAGTAAATAAAATGGTCGTGATCATTTATCGTTAAGATGCAGTAGTTTAAATATTATATTTGTGCTTAATAAGATTAAGGATTTGCCTGTATAAAGCACTTGGTATGAACATAGCCATTTTAACCGGTGGTCCATCCGCCGAGCGAATTATTTCTGAGAGAAGCGCTCAAATGGTAAGTCGCTTTCTTGACCCGGCACGGTACAGCTGGAGGCTGATCAGCATAGAAACGGATGGGTGGATGGATTCCGAATCACAAGCGAAAATTGACCTGAATGATTTTTCCCTTACGATCCGGGGAAAGAAGGAGACTTTTGATTTTGTATTTCTGATGATCCATGGTACTCCGGCGGAAGATGGCTTAATTCAGGGGTATTTTGAAATGCAGGGTATACCACACAGCACTTGCAGCACGTTGTCGGCTGCGCTGACATTTAATAAACAGAAATGTAAGAATTATCTCCAGGCATTTCAAATTCCGATGGCACCTTCCATTTTATTGAACAAAGGAGTAGATTACATAAATTCGGAATTTATGGATTTAGGTTTACCGCTTTTTGTCAAACCCAACTGCAATGGCTCCAGTTATGGTGTCTCCAAAGTGAAAATAGAAAGTGAGTTGCAAAAAGCCATCGAATTTGCTTTTAATTATGATGATGAAGTGGTGGTGGAAGCTTTCTTAGCTGGCAGAGAATTTGGATGTGGTGTAATCCGGGAAGGTCAGGTATTACATGTATTTCCGGTAACGGAAATTGTACCCAAAGCTGAGTTTTTTACTTATGAAGCAAAATATGAAGGTGCCAGTGAGGAAATTACACCAGCAGAATTATCCGGAGACCTCACTCTGCAGTGTCAGGAATTGTCGAAAAAACTCTATAAGGTGTTATCCTGCAAAGGCGTCGTTCGTTTTGATTTTATTCTCGTGGGTGATCAATTCTTTTTACTGGAAGCTAATACCATTCCCGGAATGAGTGAGGCCAGTATAATACCTCAGCAGGCGAAGGCATATGGATGGAGTATCGGAAAGCTCCTGGATGTTATTATTGAAGACTGTTCCGCAACTTTTCCCAGAATGTAATCTGGTTAATTCCCACCTTTTCTTTCACTCCTGCATATAATTTTTCATTTGGACATTAATCCTTTTTTTTAAGCGATTTTGCAATTCAATGGGGTGTGTTACTTTGATTCGTTCTCCAAAGGAGAGTAAGATACTTTCAAGTTCGAAATTTGGAATTACTTTAATTGAAAAAATAGTTTCTTTTTCATTTTTGGAAATGATTTGCTGTGAGATATGCAAGGGTTTTGTAATTAAATATTTCGCATCATCTTCTGAAATGGAAAAAATAATTTCTTCAATTTTACCATGACTGGGTAAGGTCACGCCAATAATATTTTCAAAGTACTGGCGGGCATCAAAGTTCGGATCTCTGTGATACCGAATGGGTTCTTTTTCAATCGTGATTAACCTGTCAAGGGCAAAATTTCGGATATCTTCACGGGTATGATCCCAACATATTAAAAACCAGCGGTTATCGTATTCTTTGATAATGTAAGGACTGATGGTACGCTGATAAGGTTGATCCAGATGAAAAGGCTGGTAGGTTATATTCAAAACATTTTCATTTTGAATATAATCATAGAGCATATGTAACCACTTTTGTCCCGGCTCATTCAGACTGTGGTCAAAATGAATAATTTCCTTTTTGCTGGCCTCCTGCAAAGTAACCGTATGTTCAAGTTTGGTGATGATGTTTTCAATACCGGATGCATTTTGAAAGCCTTTGAAATTCTTCAGAATCGAAAGTGCATACTCCAGTTCGAAGATATCATCTTTACTTAGGGGAAATTTTTGAATGGAGAATTCAGGATCGTCATACGAATAGCTTTTTGAATTACGATCGTAAACAATGGGAGCGAAGTAACCCAGTTTCCCATCCCGCATATACTGTATATCATACATGATCGTGCGGCGCGAGGGAACAGCTTCAATACCTTCATATTCATAGATCTTTTCAGCACAGGCTTCCGCCAGGTCTTGCCAGGTCCATCTGCGATATCTTTTAGTCAGGCAATCGTCTATGGTCCGATAGCGGACTAAAGCATGAAGGTTCGTCGGCATAATTGAACTAGTGCATCATTTCCGAAATACCTGATACTAAGGACGGTTTCTTTTTCGCCATCTCTTCATCATCGAAATCCTTATATAGCTAAGGCTATACGCAGTTTCGCTTCTTCGACCTGACAAAAAACAATCTCGTCCATAATAT
>JBGTCB010000922.1:0-13010 GCA_041748995.1 Saprospiraceae bacterium
CCGTGATTAAAATACCAAAAAACAAATCACCGGCTCTTTTAATAACAGGATAGGATATCACATTTGATGGTCTAGTGAAATCCCGGTTTCAATATGTTTAAATTCCGGTAGGAAATCCGATAAAAAACGAATAATCGCGGATTTATGAATCTGCTCAGAAGAAATTAATTGTGCAAGGTTGTTAATGAAACCATCCATATCCGAAAGCGACCGGGTGGGCTTCGTATATATAATCCCCAATTGGGAAAAGCGATCGAGATCGATCCTTTCTTTCTCCGAATAAAATTCCTCGTACAATTTTTCGCCGGAGGTATTTGATGAAAATAAATATAAAGGATACTCTGCCGAACCTGGTTTTAACCCGGAATCAAAATCCCGGGCTTCGTCTTCGGAATGGCAGTACCGGGGCTGATAACCCCAGGCCTGGAGAAAGTCAACTGCAATAGAAGAAAAAGTTTTCATGGACCCGGGACTGAGTTTGGGAAAAAAAATTTCCCCGGTTTGTCCCAGAATAGAAGCCAATAAACATAATTGTCCGGATTCTTCCGGTGAAACAAAATACCTCATCACGTCGTGCGGAGCCGACAGCGGTTGTCTTTTTATCACTCTTTCTAAAAACCCAGCCAGTAAACTCCCATTGGAAAAAGCCACATTGGCAAATCGGGCGGTGGTCACCGGCAGTACTTTGGCATATGCCATGAGCACTTCCTCCATGATTTTTTTACTGGCGCCCATCACGTTGACCGGATTGGCGGCCTTATCGGTCGAAACGCAAAAGAAATGCCGGGGTGGCGACTTCAACAACAGATCGAGCAATCTCCGGTTGTAAATGATATTATTTTGGAGCATCGCGGCAATCGAGTAATGGTCCTTTTCGCTACGCACGTGCTTATGCGCGGCAAAATTAGCGACAATGTCAAACGGACCCTCCTTCTGGAGAATCCTATGAAAAAGAGGATCACCAAAATTCACCGGATAGCTTTTGTATACAGCTGGAACCTCCAGACCGGTTGAACTGCGCAGGTCACGGGTTAATTCGGTTAGCCCGTTTTCACTGCTATCGGCGATAAATAGACGGGAAGGTTTAAAATGCAATAAGGCTTTGATATAAGATGCGCCGATGGTACCGGCACCTCCGATCACCATCACGGAAGCTCCTTTGATGTTTTCCGCTAGAGCCTGCCTATGGTTTTGGAGATCCTCCGCGAGCAGGCTTTCCGATCTACCGGTGATGTGGGTTTTTATGAAGGTGGAGAGGTTAAACATTCGGGGGCTGGGTTTTTTTCTTTTTAATTCTTTCTTTGCAATTAAGCAATTAAGTCAATTTCTCTACGGTAAGTCGTTGTGTTTGTTTTTGGGAGGTTTGATGCTTATTTTGAAAGTGGGGGTTACTTACAGTTAAACAAACAATTCATTCGATCCAAACACAGCAGTACCCCTAAATCCCCTAAAAGGGGACTTTTCAGCGTGCTAAAAATACCATTCAGGAACCGCATTTCTCCGGAAGAACAGTTAAACAATTCAACAATTCTACAGTTAAACAATTCATTTGGCTAAGCCTAAAACCGGCGGTGAAAACCTAAATTCTAAAAACTCGCCCTGGTCGCGTGATCTTCGGGTTTGGGGTAAGTAGTCATCAGGACTTTGCTCTTATTCGCTGGTGCAGGCTCATACAGTTTAGAATTTTAACCCAGATTATTCATTGGGTTTTCGTAGTGAGAGGCAAAAATGCAATAAAGACGGGCGCTCCAAGCACTTTTTGACTCGCAGACATGGTCAACATCATGGCGAGAATCAAAAAGCGCTTATGTGCCCGTATTTGCAGCAGTTTTACCTCGTAATAGCTAATCCAATGAATAATGTGGGTGTAAGGTTTTCTCCGCCAGTTTCTTAACGGCTTAGCCTTAAGGCCGATCTTAGACCTTTTACAAAGGTCTTTAGTAAGTCGTTGCGCTTGGGGTTTGGGAGCGTTAATTGCTTGTCTAAGGTAAGTCGTTGTTTTGTTGTTGGGAGCGTTGATGTTTATTCGGGCGTATTTCAGTTCGACAGTTCAGCAGTTATAATTCAACAACAGATCCATTCGACTCGGGCATGATCCTATCATCCATAAATCCTATTCATCCTAATTCAGACGATTATCCATTTTGTCAGAATTAGGATTTTTCGGATGTGCGGATTATAGGATTTACTTGATGAGAGACCTCGCAGTTTTCCGGTTCAATCACTAAACCCACAAGACGACAGGCCAACCACAGTTAGTACCCCTAAATCCCCTAAAAGGGGACTTTTTCAGCGTGCTAAAATTACCATTTGGGTACCCCATTTCTCTGGAAGAAACAGTTAAACAGTAAACGATTCAACAGTTAAACACCTTCTTCCACCCCCTGCCCCCTCAAGGGGGACACCAGACCAATGAAGGCTATCTAGCCCCTCCGGGGACTTTTCAGCGCTAAAAAAACCATTCAGGTACCCGTTTCTTCGGAAGACCCACAAAACCATAATACCACAGTACCAAAATACCATATCAAACAGTTAAACATCTTCATGCGATATAAGACTCTAATGCCAATTACTCGCTTCTTCGGAAGACCCACAAAACCATAATGCCACAGTACCAAAATACCATTTCAAACAGTTAAACATCTTCATGCGATATAAAAACCTGATGTTAACTACTCGCTTCTCCGGAAGACCCACAAAACCATAATACCACAGTACCAAAATACCATTTCAAACAGTTAAACAGTTAAACACCCCCTGATCTCCTTCACCACCAATTCCCTATCATCATCCGACAGATTGCTGCTGGAAGGCAGGCATAAACCGCGGTTAAATAGATCTTCGGAAATACCGTTGACATAAGCCGGATAATGTTGAAAGACCGGTTGCAGATGCATGGGTTTCCAGAGAGGGCGGCTTTCGATCCGGCTTTTTTCGAGATGGCGGCGGAGTGCCTCTGGGGTAATGCCCGACCCCGGATCGATGGTCATTGTGGATAGCCAGTGGTTGGAGAAAAAATCGGATGTCGGTTCGGTCAGGAACTGAATTTCCGGGATATCGGACAGACTGTCGCGATAGTAAAAAAAGTGTTCCCTTCGTTTGGCGATACGCTGATCGAGTACTTCCATCTGACCCCGGCCGATGGCCGCACAGATATTGCTCATCCGGTAATTGTAGCCAATCTGCGAATGCTGATAATGCGGGGCCGGATCGCGGGCCTGGGTAGCCAGGAATACCGCTTTGCTGCAGTATTCAGGATTGGCGGAAACCAGGGCCCCGCCTCCCGAGGTGGTGATGATCTTGTTGCCATTAAACGAATAGATACCGATCTCCCCGAAGGTACCGCAGTGACGGCCCTGATAAGTGGCACCCAACGCTTCGGCGGCATCCTCGATGACCGGTATGTCAAACGACCGGGCAACCGCCAGGATCTCATCCAACCGGGCCGGCATGCCGTAGAGATGCACCAGGATAATGGCTTTCGGCGGACGACCGGTGGCGGCAATCCGGTCGGTAATCGCTTTTTCGAGAAGTTCCGGATCCATATTCCAGGTGGTCGCCTCCGAGTCGACAAAGACCGGCGTCGCCTTCTGATAGACGATGGGATTGGCAGAAGCGGAAAAAGTGAACGATGAGCAAATGACCTCATCACCCTCCTGTACTCCCAGCAGGATCAAAGCCAGGTGAAGGGCCGCTGTTCCTGAGGAAAGACAGGTACTATAGGGTGCGCCGGTATACCCACAAAGCGCCTGCTCCAGTCCGGCTACCTGAGGACCCATCGGAAAAACATGCCCCCGGTCAAATGCATCCTGAAGGTATTTCTGTTCCTCACCGGATAGGTGGGGAGCGGAAAGCCAGATGGTTTGATCGGAACTCATTGTCAATTTTAATGGATGACCTGCGACAAATTTCTGATACCCTCAAGCGTTAATTCTGCGGGTTTGGGTGGCAAATCCGAAAACAACTTATAAGGCAGGTTATTACCGGGATAAATAATGCTGACAGCGGTCAATAAAATCAGGACAAAATCAAGATAAAAAGACATGCGCTGTTGATACCACATTTCCAACTGACCCTTATAGGGATAAATATGGTCACGATAATAATCCAGTGGCTCCATTCCCAATGCAGCAACCTTGGCGACGAGTACTGCTTCATCCCTGAAAATGACCGAGCCGATACCGGTTATTCCCGGCCGTATCCGGGATATACAATCCCTAACTTCCGGAAGATATTTTTTAAAACTGGCGGGGAGAAGAGGGCGGGGACCGACGAAACTCATGTCACCTTTTAATACATTAATCAATTGGGGTAATTCATTGATCTTGGTCTTTCTGAGAAATTTTCCCACTGTCGTTATCCGGGAATCATGGGGCAGAGTAACGGTTCGGGCACCCATATTCAGGCTATTCTCCAGCATCGTGGCAAATTTGATCATACTGAAAGGTTTCTGATCTTTTCCAATACGTTCCTGCAAATAAAAAATCTTTCCCTCTCCGGTAATACGCAGTAAAAAAATCACTGGCAACATGAAGGGTAATAATAAAAGCAAAAATGCGAGGCTGACTAAAAAATCAAAAAATCGCTTAATGACCGGATAATTCATTTTCACTCTTCATAAGATCCGCTTCCCTCATAATGATGGGGAGACAATCAACATCCCGTAAGAAAATCAGCTGATCTTCAAATTTATATTGATGATAGGTCCGGTCAAATGTCTCATCATTTTGCAACAACCGGATAGTATCCGCACATAAATTGGCTCCTCCTGCAGCAAACGCAGAAGTAAAAGCCACATGCCGGACATTTATTTCGGTAATCATGGGTTTTCCATGTTGATCTTCCTTCAGATCAACCGTAAAGAAGCCATGCGGTATTTCACTGGTTGTCTGAAAAATCAGAGACATAGCTTTTTGTGCAACGGCAGACACCCGATCATCATTAATCAAACGGCCAAAGGAAGTATTGCCGGTAATACCGGAAGGTGAGGTTCCTGCCATAATATATTCAACCCGTTCGGCACAGGCAGATCTGATCAACTGACCATCATGATAAAGTAATTTACAGGCCAGATTGCGACCGGGTAAAAATTCACTCGCGAGAAATTTAGTGACACCCGGATTTATCTTTAACCACCTGATCAGGGATTCATAATCATGGACTTTATACGAACCCAAACCGCTTGAGCCGGTAGCGCTGCGGATCCAGAACGGATATCCAAGTTGGTCACCAATACTTTTAAGGAATAATTCATCTTCCGAAATAATTTCGATATAGTGGGGAATGGCATCATGATCTTTTAGGACATCATGCAGGATACTTTTGTCCAGTAAATTTTCCACCACCCGGACCGATGGAATCAAGGCAGGGCAAGGCAAAGAATGCTGCTCTTGCCGGATACTCCAGGCCAGCACTTCCTGCTCGGGTTGGATAACGGCTATATCGATGTTTTCGTCCCGGATAATTTTTTCCATGGCAGACCAGTAACCCGCTTGACCGGATTTTGGTACCAAAAACGATTTTTTAAACAACCCGGTTTGATAAAGACCGATGGCCAGCGGATGAATATCGGTACCAAATAAGGTCAGGGTACCAAGATCAGAACAATCTAAAATGGCTCTGGCAAAACTTCTGGGGGTTGGGCCACCGACACCGGTTATTAAAATATTCAGATTATCTTTTGTCAATGGAAGGGATTAAGTGCAATTTACTGATCCTTAATTGTATGATATTGCCAGAGTTTTATAATTAATGATTGGCTGCCGTCACTGTTTTCCGGATGGCATCATTCTCGCTCAACCCGGGGGGATAATTGTATTTTTCTACCGTGGCTTCCACCTCAAATGAATCAATTGCATCCAAACCCCGGAGCATAATGTACCCCTCCCGATGCCTGGATCCCCAGGCGGTTTCTGACATCAGTGAAAGCCTGACCCCAGAGTCTTGTTGTTTTGTTACCGGGCCGATATCGTGAGAAAAGGTGGAGTTACCCGTGCTCCAGTAAGGGGTGGTCCTTTTCAACTCTCCGGTCACCGGATCGGCGAAATATAAGGACCGGTACTCTTTAAAGACCATCCGGTACAAATAATTCCGGGCAGGTCCTTTTGCTGGTTTGGCGCTTACTTTAATGGTGAGCAAGATGGGCAGCTGATCCTGATCGTTGTAGTGATAGAGGTCGTTGAAGGTCACCCGGACCAGATTGGCACTTTCGGTAGTATTCTCCTCCACTTTTATCGATGCTGTGCCATAATTTTTCAGAAAAATGATGCCGTTCGGATTGTCGGCATAGCTTTCAATTTTCTGGACAGAGCGCATCTCTCCGATCGTCCGGTTCTTCTTAGCGGTTGCAGCCTGGGTAAAAGTGAGGCTGCCCTTGCCTTCGATGCTATTTTCACTGATGAGGGTTTTTGCCTGGGGATAATCCAGGCTGACCACCCCATCCAGCTTGAAGATATTATCCCGGTATATTACCCGGTCGTATTCCTTATCATCGTTGATGTTGTAGGTAAAAAACAGAATGGTGCTGTCCATCGAACCCACGGAGATCCTATTTCGTTCTATCTCCATGACCGCATTTTTCAGAGGACTGCGGAAATTAAAAATTGTGTGGTTAAACCGCCGGCCGGCCGATCCATAATTCTTTGGGTCGGTCGTGCGAACATGACCAATTTCAAAAGTATTGTCCTTTAAATAAAATTGGGCGTTAAAAATATGGCTGACATCGGAAATAATAGCGGCCTTAAATAAATTGCCTTCTACATTAAAAACGGATACCGAGTCTATTCCGGGATTCCAGCCGTCAAAAAAACTAAACTGAAATCTGGAATTATCAACCGTCGAAAGGTCGTCATTGACAGATTTTAATAAACCCAGATCCACCAGACCCTGGCGATCGAAGATAAATTCATTATCCAATATATCCGCATTCTCTGACCCTTTCAACTTACAAAGTGAGCTTCTGCCCCCTGTACCACTGTTTATAGTCCCACAATTTCTGATCTTATTACCTTTTACCAACAGATATTGAGATGCAGAGCAATAGAAAGGGTATGTTTCAGAAGGTTTGAGGTTCAAAATGTTTTCAATAGTATTGTCAATCACTTCAAATCGATTTCCTTTTGCCACCACGAAAGACATATAATAGCTTAATTCACTTAATGGTCTTTCATTATAAACATGGTTTTCATGAATCAACATATATGATCTTGCATTGTAGTGTTTTTCCTGAGAAAAACCTGATGGCAATCCAGATAATGGAAAGAAAAATACCGGTCCATAAATATTTGTCAGGGTGTTCTTTACAATGTGAACAGAGTCATAATAAATGTTACTGATATTCAGTACACTAACTACATTTTTGAAAGTACAACGCTCAATTTCTACGGACTTTACACCCAACTTTAAATAGTCAACCTCACTAATGTTTCCTGGACTTCCACCATATACGAATTGGATGTTACCACCAACATTGCAGGAATTCATTTTAAGATAGTCAACTGCAGAACCTACACTACTAAACCAACAAAGTGCAAATCGAAATTCGTCTACTGGAGTTTTACTCTCAATCTCATCTGTCGTGGTGATAGTGATATTTTGAAGATTTATATTAATACTACTTCTTACCCTAAAATAAGCATAATTCTTAGCATGCTTGGTGGCAAGAATTAATCCGGATGTGGCCCGGTCGGTACCGTGAATGATAATATCTTCGCTACCGCCATAGTAATCCTTGTTGGTCCGGGTCGCTAATTCAAACATCTGGTTCAGATAAACCACCTTACGGAGCTGAATGATGTTGATGAGCGCCTTGAAGTTTATCAATGCATTCTGATTACTGGTCAACCATTTAAGAGATATCTCTTCATTCATCCAGGTACCTTCCAGTATGACATTGTCAAAACAGGTCACACTTCCGGCTTCGATGATGGCATTATTTCCCCGTATGGTACCGTTCGTTATCTGGCCAGTGCCGTCAAATATTAATCTTCCCGATACCTCCAGTGTTTGGCCCTGAAGATGGAAATTGCGACCGGAACACAGAAAGTAACCCAGGCTGTCGATCGATTTTAGAATAAGATCGGCATCGATAGCAGCTTTGATCTCCTCCGGACGAACCAGTTTCGAATTCTGTTTGCAGGCTCCCAGGTAAAAAAGAATGCCGATTGCAATGAACCAGATATGCCCTTGAAAACTTGTCACTAAAGATATTTTTGCAGCATGGGTTTTAATCCTCTATTTACGGGCAATTGCCAAAGCAACTTGCACCAGTCGTGATTACCCTCGATCAGGCCGGGACCCCTTTCGGTGACCACAATATCCCAGCCAACCGACCGGTTTTGCGGATGTTTGAGAGCAGCATCCTTTGCCAGCCTTATTACTTTTCTCCAGTGGGGAATTTGGAAGCCGTGAATGGGTACTCCGGTTACCGGGTGGATGTTCTCTTCAGTTTTGGTTATATCGGAATAGACTCCGGGACCGGTTACAACACCAGATTCATCATCTATTGGTGCGGCCAGGTTACCGGCTGCCAGATTATCAACCGGTGTGTTGACCGAGATCCGGAGTCGGCAGCCTAAAATATCCACCTCGCCTTTACTATCCAATTGGGTGAAAATCCGGATGGTATTGACAGCCGCGGGAGAAAGTTTTTGCAGATCCGGATGCTGAATGATGAATTCTTCGACCAAATCGTATTGATTTTGTTTCATGAACTCCAGCAAGCTTCCGGGCGTAAAATCCCGTGCATAACTAACTAGCACCTCAGCACCACATTTTCCATGAGCCCCTTTTAAAACGATCTTACCT
Source organism: Saprospiraceae bacterium (assembly GCA_041748995.1). Taxonomy (GTDB): domain Bacteria; phylum Bacteroidota; class Bacteroidia; order Chitinophagales; family Saprospiraceae; genus JABDMH01. Next base: position 8,806 of record JBGTCB010000922.1, read on the forward strand.
GATCCATTGGCCAGCAGCTTGTCAGCCAACCCAATATCTGCAACAATCTGATCCCGCGAAATCAACCGGTGGATAAAAAATTCCTGGTACGCATGATAGAAAGATCGTTTATCATCCAGAATGACTCTTGTATCCCGCGGATTCATTTGCACCTGATATTCATACATAAAGCCGGTACCGGCCCATTCAGACTTTGACTGCCGGGAAGCATTAAAGAAACCAAACTGATAATACTCAAGTATGGAGGTATTGTACCGAAGCGAATGCCGTAAGATATCCCCAAATTGGTGCCAGTAAGGAAAGTGGTACTGCTCCCTAACATATAACATAAATCTTTTGAAGAGCTCCCGATCCAGTTTTTTCAGGTAGTAAAGAAAATAACCGAGACGTCTAATCAACTCCATACGATGAACGTATCAGGCCTCTCAATTCGTCAGCAGATAAGAATTCTACATCGGGCCACCTCTGAGTAATCTTCTTTAATAGCAATCTTAAATCACCCAAGCCTTTAGCCCGGTTTTGCGCATCAATATGCCCACAAAAATTGACTCGGTGCGAACTGATAATTGCTGGTCTATTCCAGCGAAATGCGGCCTCTATTTGTTGCATGGCTTTTGTCACGTGATCAATCTTGCCGTGAGTTGGCTCAAAAACTACGTTACGGACCAGGTACACTAAATTCTTATTCTTTCTATATCCGGTAAAAGAAAACTGCCTTTTGAATTTTCCCTTACCCAGATGTCGGGCCTGACAAAAAGGCCTGTCAAAAGCTTTCAGGCCATAGCCCGACAGTTCCGCTTCTAATGAAAGAGGAAACTGTTGGGCTGGAGCCGTAAATACGGTCGCATTATATCCAAATGTTTTCTTGAAGTTTTCAAGTCCTGTCTTGATAATCTCTGGAAAAATGGCAGTGTCCTGATGTACATCCCAAAAAGCAAATGAGGCAGTCCATCCACCTGGATCACCCTGTTCAGAAATACTTACCAGCGATCGATTCTCTACTGATACCATCAGTTCACGATTTCTCTCAGCTAAAAATCTCTTGAAAAACTTGAGATTGAAATGTTCCCGACCATGGAATTGCGGAATCATAATTCCGCTGGTAATTCCCTGTTGCCATAAGGGCCAGGTACCTTCATAAGCTCGGGGGTCTCTCGATTCCAGCTTCCTATAGGTTTCTGGTAGAGATTCGTAACAATACTTGGCATATTTATTTTCAGCCATGCCCTCAAAATTTAAGTTGCAAGGCAAGGCAAATGCTGTAAAAACTGCATGCCGGCCCTGACTATCCTTTACTGAAGTCAAGGTGTCGAAGAGGATTTCGAGATCTTCCCGGTTTTCCAGTGAATCAAAGGCATCGAAACGTGAACGTACTTTTAAGCCCGCCTTATCCATCCTTTCCCTTGCCAGTTTTGAATCAACTCTCACATTTCCATAGTCATCCACCGAAAAAATGACGATTTTACGTTTGGTAGGCCAGTTGAACAGATTCTTTACGTCTTGGTTTATAACTTTCTTGAGATTGGAAAAGTAACGATTCATTAAGTACTATTTCAATATCAAGCCTCTACTCGTATCTATCTCAATTCTCTCCAATTCTTGATTAATCTTTGCTACAGTAATCAATTCACGCATTGTCGAAAAATCATAAGTTTTCAAAAGGTATTCTATTTTGGAAAGCACACTTTTTCGACCTATCCACATTGACTTTAGTTTCACCTGAGTAAAAATATTCTTCTTTCGAAGTTCATTAAAATAATAAGCGGGGTACCGTTCTGTATCCAGTTCGTAAGGATGAATGTATAAGATATTGGGGATCTCCCGTGAGTTGATCTTAAAGGCCCATTTAGTAAAAGCCAATGGAAAAAGTCTGAGATAACTGCCACCACCAAACGGTATCTCCCATTGTAATATTCTCAGTGTCGACATAGGAACTATCGTTAAATTGTTCCCTTTACTCGTTCGGATATCGATCATCTTCTTTGTAAATCCAGGCCAACGATCCTCACTGTGACCAGGAATAATACTGCTATCATACTTAAATCCACTCTCGGCAATAATATCAAGAGCCCAAGATGTTTTAGGACAAATAGAAAATGCTGGCGCTCTGTGTCCATCTATTTCCTGACCAGTTAAATCCTCCAATAATGACTTTGCTCGGATAATTTCTTCGAGAGCTACTCGCGGTGAAATCCTGGAAAATCTAAGATGATTGTACCCGTGTACTCCAATTTCATGCCCTGATTTCGCTATCCTTCTTACGAGGTCTGGAAAATCTTCAGCGACTTTGCCCAAAATAAAAAATGTTCCCTTTACTTCGTATCTTTCTAACATATCCAGTATCCTTTCTGTACACCGAACAACGCGATTTGTCTGAGATGACTCTAGTCCGAAGTAATCACGCATACCAAGGCTTACACCATCTTCGACATCAACTGTAAACGCAGAAGTTCTCCTGGACAATTACTGCTCCTTTTTGATCATACGTTTACAAATGCTTAGAAATAATTCAGCTCTTTCTTCGGGATTAATTATATGTCGAGCTACGGCAAGCCCCTTCTCTATCAAATCACGTTGAGCAACTTGATCATCCCTGAGCTCAATAATTTTATCAGCAATTTCATCAGCATTTCTTGGATCAAAGTATAATGCGGCATCCTTGCAAATAGTATGTGCAAAACCTAAATCCGAGGTTAGAATCGGTTTTTTCATTACCATAGCCTCAATATAAGAGGCGGAAAAGCACTCTATCAAAGTAGGTAGAAACATAAAATCACATTCCTCATAGAGTGAAGGACATTCCTTGACTGGAACCGGACCAGTATTATAGATCATATCATAACTGTCCTGATCAAACAGTTCCTTAAACTTACCCTCTGGAATTGTAACAACAAAACGGAATCCAAACTCGTTTCGAGATTTCAATACCTTTACAGTTTCACCAATTATCTTCAGATTCTTGTGCGGGTAAAAGGAACTCAGAGTCAGTAAACGAATTTCAGATTTCTTTCTTGCCGGTAATTTATTTGGATAGGAACGATAGGATAAATAATTCGCATTGACAGTGTTTGATACAACATAAATGGGAATCTTTGAAGTCAATTTAGATTTCAACCTTTGTTTAACATCATCAGTCTGGACTAGAACTGCATCCAACCGACTATAAAAGAAAAAGTGGACTTTTCGCATAAAGCTCCAATACAATCTCTTTCTATGTGAGATCATTTCAAAAAACGGAGAGTCACTATAAATAAAATGCCCCGCATTAAAACTACCTACCAAAGGGGTCTTTTTGGGCCTCCAATAACCATGACCACCGGTTGAAATAACACAAGATGGTTCAATAATTTTCTCCAAGTGATTAAATCGATTCATCACACGAAAATAATTCTTTATGCTAGATCCCGGTCTGCTTTCAAATAAATAAAAATGAAAGTTTTCAGGAAATGACGCGATATCCAACTGTTCCCCAATATTACCACGTAAAAATACATGATACTCATTTTCAGTAAATTTTATACACTCCTGGATGAAAGACAAAGCCACTTGTTCAGCACCTCCTTTGTAAATAGAACTGGCATTTATAATCAGGTTCATACCTCTCTCAAATGGAATCATGCATGCCTGCGACTAAATCCCAATTCTGCATATTCAATGCCTTTGCTTCAATGCCCCAATCAAGTGGTAAACAAACCATATTCTTGTACATCTTCTTAAAAAATCCCATGGTCAGCAATGTTCCCACCGATAGTGAATGCTGTTGCATTACTGCAATCAAACTTACTTCCATATTTCTCGCTTCCTGGACGACTCGCTTAATTAGATCAATGAAGATATCTTTACTCCCAATCAAATCAACAACTACCATCTCTTTAGCACTTCCCTTCTTCGACAATGTAAATATTGCGACCGCTGTCTTATAACCCTGAACTAACATTATCATACCATATTTGCGAGATGGATGTTCTAAATACCTCCAATCGAAAAACCCGGGTTTTCTATGGACTCTTAAAAATCGATCATATCTTTCATGCAGCTCAACTGTTTTGTGACATCCTTCTGGGTCCAGCAAATAATTCCCTGGTATATCAAGACTTAAAGATTGCACTGGTCTGATATAGCTTCTTAAAACGTCAAGAGGTTTTAGTATTTTGACCATCCAGGGAATACGACCTAAGAATTCCCAGCCAACATTTAGGTAGCCA
>JBGTCB010000923.1:0-3892 GCA_041748995.1 Saprospiraceae bacterium
TTCTAAAATCGACGATCTGAAATTCGTACATCGCAAATTGATTATAGTGTGAGAGCCAAAGCGTTGTCACCCCTTCGAGGTGCGACACCGCAATCGTATATCAAAAATCGTATATCGTATATCAAATATCGTAAATCCCATTATAATTCTTTCTCAACATGCCATTCCGTCGCATCCGTGCGTTCGAATTTAAATCCCCATTTTTTAAAAAGATGCAGCATGCCTTCGTTAGTCGCCAATACGTCAGCTACCAGTTTGAGGATGCCGCGGTCACGTGCAATCTCCAGGATAAATTCCGTCAGTAATTTACCCAAACCCTGCCCTTGCCAGGCATCTGCCAGCACGATGGCATATTCCGCAGTTTCATTCCAGGGATCAGCGATAATCCTGACCACTCCTATGATTTTGGGATCAGTTTCACTATCGATCTCAGCCACTATGGCCATCTCACGGTCATAGTCTATATGGGTAAACCTACTTAAAGTCGTGTGGTCCGGTTCAGGAATGTAACCAAAGAAACGGAAATAGATTGTTTCCTTCGAAAGACTCTTAAAAAGAGCTGATTCCAGGGGTTCATCCTCTGGTCGGATGGGCCGCAGTTTAACTTTTTGTCCGTTATTCAACTCCACAACCTTCTGATAGTTTGAAGGATATGGTGATATTACCAAATGATGAAACGGTCGGTTTGAAACCGTGTCTACGGAAGGATCAAGTACTACTTTTGCATCAAGTACAATACCTCCCTGATGATCAATTGAAAATGGATTTATATCGATTTCCTTTATTTGAGGAAAATCCATTAATAAATAGGAAAACTTATATATCTGGTATTGGAGGTCTTCAAGATCGACAGCCGGTAAGTTCCGGTAACCTTCCAACAGTTTATAAACTTTCGTCTTTTCAATGAGGCGTCGGGCCAGTGCCATATTTAGCGGAGGTAACGCGATACTATAATCCTTAAATACTTCAACCCCAATACCTCCACTGCCAAACAAAATCACGGGTCCAAAAAGATCATCCTTCTTTGCACCAAGAAACAATTCTAACTTTGGCTTAACCATTTTCTCAACCAAAATTCCATCAATCCTCGCTTCGGGTTTCATTGATTTCACCTTTGATAGAATCTGATTATAAATCTTTACTACTTCCTCCGAATCTTTTATGTTTAAAACAACACCTCCTACATCTGTCTTATGTAAAATGTCAAAGGAGGCAATTTTAAGTACCACCGGATAGCCGATCTTTTCAGCATAGCTCACTGCATCTTCTGGAGAATTAACCACTTTGCCGGGATTTACCGGCAAGTCATAATAAGAGAGTAATTGCTTGCTTTCATCTTCGTTAAGCTGGTAACGGGATCTTTTGATTGCATTCTCGATCAAGGTACTGGCCTCAGCTTTTCGCGGAGAAAATTCCTCCGGAGTAGCCGGAGTAAATTCATAGAGCAATTCAATATTTTTATAATAACTAAAGATTTTCAGAAACACATCGACCGCTCTCTCCGGAAAGCGAAAATGAGGTATCCTATTATCTTCCAATACAGTTCGACCACCCTCCACATCCTGTTCACCCATCCAGGCAGCAAGCACCGGTTTCCGGCTACTTTTTGCTGCTTTGACAACTTCTATTGCAACCTGGGTTGCATCGGTAACGTTCTGTGGTGTCAGAATAACCAATACACCATCTACGTGTGGTTCTTTTAGACATGCCTTGACTGCTTCACCATACTGAAGGGGAGTTGCATCTCCCAATACATCAACCGGATTTTTATGACTCCATGAAAAAGCAAGCACCTCACTTAATTTTTGAATTGCTTCGTTTGAAAGGCTGGCAAGTTGGCCGCCATGCTCCATCAGATAATCGGTGGCCAGAATGCCGGGACCTCCGGCATTGGTTACAATCGCCAGACGATTTCCCTTAGGGTGAACCTGCATAGCCAGAGCCTGAGCGCAATAAAAAAGCTGAGCAATACTGTCAACCCGGATGATACCTGCCCGTCGAAATGCCGCTTCAAATACCAAATCATTACCAGCAAGGGAACCCGTATGAGATAGTGCGGCCATGGCTCCTTCGACACTTTTACCAGCCTTTAAAACCAGAATCGGTTTCGAACGGGAATAAGCCCGGGCTGCACTCATAAATGCCCGGGCATTTTGCAGAGATTCCATATAGATAAGGATACAGGTAGTTGCCGGGTCCGTTCCGAAAAAATCAATGAGATCATGAAAATCCACATCAACCGTAGAACCGATAGACACCAGGTGACTAAATCCGACATTCTGAGTCACTGACCAATCTAAAATCGATGTACATAAAGCACCACTCTGGGAAAGGAAGGCCACGTTGCCTTTTAATGCCATCCGGCTTGCAAAACTGGCATTTAGATTTATGGAAGTGTTGATGATACCCAGGCAGTTCGGTCCGATAATCCGGATACGATATTTACGGGCATTCTCACGAATCTGAAAATACATGTCCATGCCTTTGTCTCCAACTTCTTTAAATCCGGCAGAAATAATAATCACGGCCTGAATTTTCTTTTTACCGCATTCAATCACGAGATCGGCAACTGTTTCGGCTGGGGTAGCAATGACTGCTAAATCAATTTCTCCGGGAATGTCTTTGATCTTCCGGTACGCATCTAAACCATGGACGGTCTTGTGCTTTAAATTGACCGGAAATACTTTACCCTGATAATCATTGGTCAGTAAATTATACATTAAAGCATGCCCTACCGAACTTTCGCGATCAGTGGCACCGACTACTGCAATACTCTTGGGATAAAATAATTTTTGAAGTTGCTTTTTCATAATTATTAAAATTTCCAGTAAGGACTCAAATTGGATATACCGAGGTGCAAATCAAAATCATATTGCTCCCAAATGGTACGTGATGAAGAACTGTGTCCTTCATTATAAGGAATAGCTTCGTTGTTAATTCCGGCAATAAAATTGAAAATACAGTGCGGTAATACTTCCGTATTGTATCCTCCCTCCAGAACTGCAAAAATGCTTGGACATTGATTACTGATTAGTTTGCCTACATCATAAAATGCATTGGCTGTAAATTTGAGTTGGAGTATGGGATCATAACGATGGCCATCAAACCCGGCAGATATGGCCAGGACATCAGGATCAAATTGTTCAATGATGGGAAGATAGTTTTTAAATGCGTGCAGGAAAATATCATCTGCACTACCCGGTGGAAGTGGAACATTAACCGTATAACCTTTGCCTTTTCCCTGACCAATCTCGGTAGTCAGCCCATTACCTGGAAAAGCGGGAAATTGATGCAACGACCAGAATAATACCTGATCGGTGTCGTAGAATAAATCAGAAGTACCATCACCAAGATGACCGTCGAAATCCAAAATCAAAACCCGTTTATTTTGCTGGCGTAGATGTTCCACTGCAACAGCAATGTTATTAAACAAACAAAAGCCGCTGCCATGATCCGCATAAGCATGATGGCCCGGAGGTCGGACAAGGGCAAAATCTCCAGATTCACTAGCCATAATACTGGCGGCAACTGCATCAACAGCTGCCTGAAAACTGCCTGCACTGACGATCGTATCCTGATCCAGCCATACAGGCGCCTGGCGGGAAGCCTCCTGAACTCGCTGAATATGATCCCTTTTGTGTATCAAAGAAAGATACTCAGCTCCATCATACGTAATATCCGTGTAATGTTCGACCGGAACTGCTTCGATTCTACGCCTGTTTTCGGGATGCTGGCCGGTGTCATGATCAAAAAAGACTGGATTAGCAATTATTTTCATGGGCTGAATAATCATGTAAAATAGGGTTTTTGGATTTTTTGATATGATGATAAAGATCTTACCATGGGATGATTTTGTCCCTCTCCTAATAGTGGATGCCTTTTAGAGAACAAG
>JBGTCB010000924.1:0-6321 GCA_041748995.1 Saprospiraceae bacterium
CTATGTGTACAAATCTGTGAATCTCAAATTCCGCTTAATCCGTGATGCTGACAATTAAATCTTCCAATTTTTTTCAAAACCAAACCCCTTTGTCTTGGCTTGAAAATTGAATTCGTTACCTCCTTGCCAAGCCGAATCCCACCGTGGAAAACCTTTGATCGTTACTTTTTGGTATCAACTTGGATTAGCTGATTCCAAATAACACGGATAAAGACAGCGTGCAAAACCGTGAAATCTCATTATCCGTCGCATCCATGGTTCAGACCATTGTGTATATCATTCCTAATACCACCCCCACCGGTTTGTTTAGTGGCAAGTCGGGTACTCATAAATGCTGCTACATTCGGAACTGATGACCTTGCACCGCTATGGTACGGGACAAGTCGCCCCGTTTGTTAGGTCAATTACACCGAAAATGGTAACAGGCCCGGCATCATTGATGGAATTGAGATAGGCTGCAGTGAGTGTGGTGTTTGCTGTATTGGGCACTTCTTCAAATGTCAACACCCCAGAAACTTCTTCAATGTAGTAGTCCACACAGGCTGCACCTCCACATTGGGTAGGACTGACAGGGGTACCAGTGACAGAATTGCCCCTGACGGCAATACAGCTATTATCTTCAAAGCCAGTGAAAGAAATTCCTCCCAGAAAACTTACTAACGTATTATTGCTATGTCCATTGATGTTATTGTTGGTGATAGAAAGCCTCATGTTTGAAACGCCTACACCACCAAAATTCACCGTTTGGATGCCGTCACCTCCGCTGTTGGTGATGGTGTTGGCATTGAGCGTGACATCAGCTTTTGCATTTTCATCAACAGCTACAAACATTCCTATCCCTGGGGGGTTGGTAATTACATTTCCGTTCGCTGTTCCGGTCACTCTTGAGTTGTCGTTGACGTCTATGTTTATCACGCCGTTCCCTCCTGCACCGGAGAAGTTGTTGTTGTTAATGGTGATATTGGTGGCGGAATTTTCCTGACCGCTGATAACAACTCCTCCTGCTCTTCCTGCAAGATTAATAGTGATGGTATTATTGCTAAAATTAAAATTACTGGTACCACTCGACGCTGCAATATTATAACCGAATTGAGCAGAAGCGCTCCTGATATTAGTGAAAGTGCAATTTTGAATGGTCGTGTTGATTACTGCATTATTGCCAGGTTCAATGAGAATGGCTGAATTGGCAGTTCCACTCACGGAGGTAGGATATATGAATGCCGAGTTATTTTGAAAATTCGCCGTCAAAGTGCCAGAAGTGCTGGTGATATATACCAGGTTGTCGGCAGCATTATTGAAAGTAGTGCTGTTGACACTGAGTGTTCCGGTGCAGTTGGAAAGATTCATCCCGTACTCATTATCCGCATTGCCTGAGTTAGTAAGCTGGCAACCCGTTAGAGTCAAACCGTTGACGCTGCTTCCGTTAATTCCATGAGCGCCACTGCCGGAAACATTCAGATTTGATAATGAAACGGTTTGTATGCTGCTCAGATTAAGGCTGTTGCCAGTAGTGTTTTGAATAGTTCCCCCAGAACCTGCTATCGTTCCCATACCTGTCACTGTCAGCCCGCCAGTCGAACCCGTATTACTCAGTATGATACCACTAGCGCTGCCATTGGCAGAGATGCTCTGGAAAGTCAAACCGCTCGCACCGATGGTGGTGCTCGTCACATTGATGGCAGTGCCAGAAGTGCTGTTGATGGTATTCCCCGTTCCTTGCACCGTCAGCGCTGTGGCACCGCCCGTAGCGCTAAAGCCTATGCCGCTGGTAGTGCTGATGACCAACCCACCCCCTGTGAAGTTGATAGTGGCACCAGGATTAGTTGCCAGAGTGACGGCGTTATTTCCACCAGTGTTCAGGCTTTTAGAGCTACCGCTGAATGCAATCGTGCCGCCCGTATTGCTCGCTACGTTGATTCCGGTACCCGTATTGGTGATGTTCCCCGAAAAAGTTACTGTACCACCGTTACGTCCGGTGACTTCAACTGCCCGGTTGGCATTACTGATGGTGCCCGCATAGGTAATGGTACCCGACCCGGCGTTTAAATCGAAGGCTATACCCGTTGAGTTGGTGATACTGCCCCCATTGATGACGACCGGGCCACTGACATTGTCCAGATTGACGCCTTTACCGCCACTATTAATAGATGTTATACTGGAAAACGTGGCACCCGACCCAAAGGATGTGTTGGTAATATCAAGAGCCAGCCTGGCAGTGATGGCGCTGCTAGTTCCTCCGATATTTATCGTACCGCCCGAATTGGCGAGTAATCCTGTACCGTTTGCGCCGCCTGGCATCGAAAGATTGCTAAAAGTGACTGACCCCATTCCGCTGTTGGTGATACTGATCACGGTCGTTCCGTTGAAGTTGTTAGCAGTGGTTGTGCCAAAATCAAGCGCTGCACTAGAATTTTGGATGTCTATGGTAATGGTTCCCCCAGATCCGCTAGCGTTCACCTCTGTGCTGCCGGAGGCGAGTGAGCCACTCACCGTGTTCAAAACAACCCGGCTGGAGTCCAGGCAACTGATGCTCACAAATTTGGAAGTGCTGGCAAAGGTGCCGTTTGTCAGGCTGAGTGCCTGCTGGTTGCCGCTCAATGACACGTCGGGATTGGTGGTATTGCCAATGGTGAGCGTGCCGAAGGCAGTCCCGGAAATTTTCACCCCACTACATCTACCCACCTCTACTCCCCGTATAGTATTGCCAGAGGCGAGAGTGATGCCAGTGCCACTGCTGTTTCGGAAAAGAGTCCGTGCGCCGCCAATGTCAGGAAGCATGAAACTGTTCGTCGCCACGGTGAAAGGTAACACACCCGAATCAGCGAGGTTTGTGCCACCACTATGCCCAGAGCCAAAAAGGTACTGGCTATTTTTCAATAAAAAGCCTCCTGAGTAAATCGTGCCTGTTTGTCTGATAAAAATGACCTCTCCTGCTTGAGGAAGCGACGAAGCAGTGAAGTTTGCAATCGTCTTGAAGGGTGTATTAAGCCGGCCATCTTCGCTACCCGCTACCGAGCTATTGTCAATGAACCATATCAAGTTACTCACCGCAATTGTCACCGTGGCCATGTCGTCCGCTGGCACACTACCACCAACACTGTTGCCGTCGTTGAGGGTATAGGTATAGGTGTCTGAGCCGGTAAAGCCTACAGCCGGTGTGTACAAGAAGCTGCCGTCTGCATTAATCATGATGGAGCCACCGCCGGTAGTAGTGAAGGTTCCTGCTGTAATCGTGGCACCAGATATGTCATCGTCGAAATCGTTGGCCTTCAAACCATTGACTGCCGATATATTGATACCTACGTTACCTGTGCTGGTGTACGAGTCATTCACTGCCAGCGGGGAAGAGCGAAATGAACCGGGTATAAAGGTGGTGAGGGGGTCAGGCACGATCTGGAGCTGAATGCCTTCTTCGTCGTTGGAACCGTTATTCTCTATAGTGACTTCATAGCGAATGCGATCTCCCGGATCCGCTTTGTCGGCCTGCCCCAGGTCAATAATAAGGATATCGGTTTGTTTGGGGGGTGGTATGGTATCTAAACCGGAACCATATTTTTGCTGCCCTGGATAAGCGTGTTTGTCGTGTAGAAGTGTACGGGAAGATACATTACCATTGGCGTGTTCTATGACTCCATTGGTAATATCGACTTCCATCGAGTTTGAAGTTCGATCTGCATAAGATCCAGATAACCAGGCTGGTGGCGTAACATCGCCCTGCTGTAATTCTCCAATGCTTATTTCCCCCCTTCGATCATCTTCGTTATTTCGATGATCCCCGAAGAGCATAGGATTTTCGTTCACTTTTTGGTAGTCCTGGTCAGCCTGACTCATAGGGATAGTCCTCATATCTAAGATACAGGGGTGGATACCACTATATTGAAGAAGCGCTGTAGATGACAGAGACAAAGTTCTGGCAAAAAACTGCAAACCCAGGACTGGCTGGTCATCTTCCAGAAACCCTGCACCATCGCTATCGTTTGATGAATTTATTTTTTTAGACTGAGGACATGCTTCAGTCTCCGTGTCCTCATGACCAACCGGAATAGTGGAGTTGGATTGCCAGACCTGTTGATCTTTTAAAGGATCATCGGAGAATATTAGGCTTTCATCCACAGCTTTCCATGCCGTAAAGATGAACAAGCCTGTGAGTGAAAGTGAAAAAGCAAGTGCAGAAGTCCCGATTCGGTGCAGAATTTTCAAGTATCCGGAGAATTTAATCGGAAAGATAGATAAAAGACTTTGCAGCGAATACAAAAATATATTAGGGTACCCATTAAATAAAATCAGGCATTCCAAATGGGACCCAAACCTGACTTATTGTTGATTTTGTAACTTAAGGTTATCGGCATTGATCCTTCGGGCAGACTCCTCAATGCTTTCATTCTTTAGCAGCGTATAAAATTCTTCCCGATAAGTAGCAATTACATGATGGTATGGGCAGGGTGATGCCGAGGAACAATTTGCTAACCCAATGATGCAATGCTGAAACAATCCCGGACCCTCGATACATTCGATCACCGACAATAAATTCTGCTTTTTGTTCTTGTCACTAAGATAGAATCCACCATTCCTTCCTTTGACAGAAGATATCAACCCGTTACGACTCAATTGTTGAAGAATCTTCGCCAGAAAATGCTTGGGTACATCCAGCTTCTCTGCCAATATTTCCACTCCGGTGATTTCCTGGGGATTGCTGGCTAAAAACAAAACGGTCCTGATTGCGTATTCGCAAGATTTACTAAACATTGTTTATTTTATTGCAAAGCACAAAAGTACATAGGGCACCTCTATTTACCTCTGAATGAGTAAAAATTTAATAAGATGCAAGCCAGACAAGGCCGGAGGAAGAAAGATAGCCGTAGCTATCTGACTGACGATCAACGAAGTATGGCGAAGTATATTGAAGGGCACCTCTAAAAACCCCGTTCAATTGTCAACCGCTTATCTACGATAAGCTATTCAAAAATAACCGGCGCGATACTTCGTTATCCCTCAGTCACTTAGCTCCAGCCATGCTCCCTCACGATGCCTCGTCTCGCTTGGTTCTTTTTGAATTTGCCTAATTTCAGAGGTCTTTAGAGGTACCCTAAATAAATTTTCGAAGAAAATTGTTTTTGCCATGAACGAGGTTGATAGAGGTGCCCTAAATAAAATATCCATATTAGCAGCGGTTTTTATGGAGACCACTTATAAAAAACAGATAAATATCACAGGCATAACATAACCTTTAGGTAGTATTCTATCTGACCGGATTCCGAATGACCAGTCAACGAAAGTTAGGATTAAAATACGGTCAGGGAAAACAATTAAACAATGGAAATAATCGAGGCCAGAAAAGCCGTTATTGCGCCGGGTATGGAAGTACGCCGGATACTTCCCTTTCGCTTGCGGCGAATGGTCGGCCCCTTTATTTTCATGGATCACGGTGGCCCGGTAGATGTAAAGACTCCGGTAGGGCATTCGATGGATGTTCTTCCTCATCCCCACATCGGGTTGTCAACCGTCAGTTATTTATTTGAGGGAAAAATCACACATCGCGATAGCCTGGGTGTGGAACAGATCATCCAGCCCGGTGAAGTAAACTGGATGACCGCAGGCAAAGGTATTGCCCATTCTGAGCGCTTTGAAGATCCGAACCTCTGGGTTGCAGGAGGTTTTGAAATGATCCAGATCTGGGTAGCCCTTCCTGAAGTGGATGAGGAATCCGATCCCACCTTTGCCAACTACCAGAAACATCAGCTGCCGGTTTTTACGGATAAGGGCATCTGGATGCGATTGATTGCCGGAAATGCCTACGGTTTGAATAATAACGTAAAAACCCATTCACCCTTATTTTATTTGCATGTGGTGATGGAAAATGGAGCCCTATTAGGATTGCCGGAAGGACACAGCGAGCGTGCCATCTATGTGGTCAGGGGAACCATTGAATATGCAGGTAGAAAATACCATGAAGGACAGATGTTGGTATTTACGGAAAAATCCGATCCATCGATCAAAGCTTTGGAGCAAACAACGCTGATGCTCCTTGGTGGTGAGCCATTGGGTGAACGGTTTATCTGGTGGAATTTTGTATCATCCCGGAAGGAAAGAATCGAGCAGGCAAAAGCCGACTGGCAGGAAGGAAGAATCGTGCTGCCACCCAATGACAATAAGGAATTCATTCCATTACCCGACGACCGCTCCAAACCGGCACCATCACCAGAGCCGTTTTCTTAATGATCAATCCTATTTAAACCCGCATTATGCATTAGCAAAACTAATGCATAATTTGACGATTGGAAATCAATAATTAACGACTGATTTATCGATAACCATAATGGT
>JBGTCB010000925.1:0-5433 GCA_041748995.1 Saprospiraceae bacterium
TCGGCGAGATCTTCATCAGGTGCCATGACCAACATTTGTTTTTTATTGGGCAGTTTTACCGGGGGGATTCCTGACTGATACTCATCTGCGACCTCAAAAGGAATGACCGCAAGCAGATGATCCATAAAAACCAATTCAAGGGTGTATCGACCTTTTCGCCATGACCCCTTGACATTACTTCCCCAACCTGCAGTGACGGTTACAAATTCTTCATCTTTCTTGATGTTTTGCAACCGAACTACCTGCCCTTTGAGTTCACGGGCCCCATTATAAAATTTTGCGAAGAGCTCACATTGCCACTTATGGTCTTCATTCAGATTCTTAAAAACAAACTCACCGTATATGTACCGGGTTTCCTCACAAGAGAAGGTCTTATAATAATTTCGTTGTTCAATTGGCAGATCATCGAACGGACCTTCGTAGAGTCGTAGCGATTTAAGTTCAAGATAGGGATTGAAATCACTGCAAATCGGTTCTCCCGCATCTTCTATGTAAAAGTATTTACTAGCTTCCCGATGGTCATTGACCCAGGCTTCCCAGTAGTATGTACCTTTCTTCCAAAAGGTTGCTTCATTTTTGTTTCCCCAACCCTCACGCAGATAGACGATCTGGTCGTATTTGCTTACTTTCTTATTTATTGATAATTCACACAGCTCTTTCCTTTTTCCACGAAGTACCGAAAAACACTTCAGCTTAATCGAAATATCCCAATCCTGCTCATCAAAAAGCTTGTTATAAAAGGACATTTCGGTGTAGACATAGGAGACTTCATAACGATCAAAAACCTGCCGGTATTTCTTCTTGTTGTCCGCAAGCCATTCAGTTGAGGCATAGACCTTCAACTCTTTGAAGCGGTAATTACGTGGAGGGCCTCCTTCGGTGATATGATCCACAATTTCTTTAGTTCTACCGGGTTAATTTAAGGTTAATATTGATAAACCGCCTAAATTTTCAATATTTCTGGCAATTTCGTAAATTTTTAGTAATATGTTACTGTTCATGGTACATTGTCCAGCTTACTGAAGTGGAATTATCCTCGGCTTCCCACGGCCACAACATTAAATTAATATACTTGTTTACAAGGGGGATTCGACCTATTTTTGAGCGCCAAATGAAATGGCCCTGTATTTAAAGAGATTATGGCAATTGTAAAATTTAATTTTGAAGATAAATCACTTACACCGATAGTAGTAAACAATGCTGAGAAAGGATATTCGATCCTGGAGATCACTGAAGATCATGATATTCATCTCAATCACAATTGTGGTGGGGTCTGTGCCTGTAGTACCTGTCATATATATGTAGAAGCTGGTGAAGATTTTCTGGAAGAAATCTCTGATAAGGAAGAAGATTTTATTGATAGGGCGATAAATCCCCGATTAGAATCCCGCTTAGGCTGTCAGTGTATTATACTCGAAGATGACGCGGAAATCGAAGTTACCATTCCAGACCAGAGCCGGATTATTGGACACGAACATTAAACTAAAAGAGACATGCCGTTTGAAGACTATGACGATTTACCGATAAACTGGGGTGATCATGAAGACATTGCCATAAGACTATATGAACGTTTCGGCGATGAGTTTGATGAAGGAAAGATATATAGGATCCGATTTACCGACCTGATTGAGTGGGTCATGGAAATCAATAATTTTACAGGAGACCGGGATAGCTGCACCGAAGGGCATCTCGAACAGATTCAGGCAAAATGGGTCTATGAATGGCGAGATAACCAGTGATGAACCCTTATTTCCTTTTGATCATTGCTTTTAAAATTCAGTCCGGATACCAATTTGAATTATCTAAATAAATTTCGAAACATCACGACCTTCGTATTTGACATCGATGGCGTTTTGTCGGATGGTAAAATTTTGTTGCATCCCGATGGTACCCTGTGGAGAAATTTATCTATCAGGGATGGTTTCGCGATGAGAATGGCTATCAACCTGGGTTACCGGGTGGCGATTATTAGTGGTGGCGATACTCCTGGTGCTGAACTGAGGTTTGAATCTCTGGGGCTGAAAGATATTGTAATGCAATGCAGCGATAAACTGAAGGCCCTGGAATCGCTTGCATCCAAATATCAATTGGACTATGCTGAAATCCTTTATATGGGTGATGATCTTCCGGACTACGATGCCATGCGTTTGGCCGGCTTGCCTTGTTGTCCGAAAGATGCAGTAGATGAAATCCGTGATTTATCTGTTTACATTAGTCCCAGGAGAGGGGGAGATGGCTGTGCCCGGGATGTCATCGAAAAAGTTTTGAAATTGAAAGGAGCCTGGCCGGGTTATCCTAATCTTAAGATATGAGCGTTTAAATCCTTCAACCAACCGTACTTAAAAAAAGGCGTGGGTTCTTTTATTATTTTGCACAGTAATGAGTCCAAAAATCATCGCCCAATTGATACGGTTACCCAATCTGATAATAACTGCTGTCAGCCTGTGCCTGGTTTTCTTCTCATTGATAAAACCATTTATCATTCCAGATGATGACACCGAAATTTATAGGATACTGCTGATTGTTATTTTGAATGTCCTGGTAATAATGGCAGCAGGCAATATTTATAATGATCTCTGCGATCGCATACCCGATCAATTAAATAAACCAGACAAACGTGTGATAGACAGATATATCACTCCCTTACGAGCAAAAAATTATTATTTTCTTTTAAATGGTTTAGCAGGCTTACTTTCGATCTATATTTTTGTCACCACAAAAAATATCATCCTTTTTTCAATATTCCTATTTTCAATATTTGCCCTTTACATTTATTCAAAATATGTTAAAAGTTGGGTCTTTTGGGGTAATTTCATCATTGCAATTTTATGTACTCTGGTGTTTATCGTTATTCCCTGTGCTTTTTCAGATCTAATGGTTACTGAGTTGTGCTCCAATGAGGAAATTCTTTTGCCTGTTACAATTTTCGGAACATTTGCATTCCTGACCACAATGACCAGAGAACTGGTTAAAGATATGGAAGACATCAAAGGAGATATGGCTGCCCATATAAAGACTATTCCCATCTCATGGTCAAAGTCTCTTGTCCGGATTTATGGACTCACACTTTTTGCGAGTCTGGTCATACTCCTTCTTTTAACCGGCTTTTTGGTGTACCGCAGCCTACCATGGGTAAGCTTGATTTATATCTCAGGATTAATTACCACGACCATTTACTGTGCCCTAAAATTTAAATCCGCCAGAGACCATTCGGATTTCAGCAACCTCAGTAGAGCGCTAAAAATCTACATTTTTCAAGGAATTTTTTTATTAGTTTTTTGGCTATGAACAGACCTCAAATACTCAATATACAGATCTTATTGGCCAGTGCCTCACCTCGTCGAAAATATCTACTGGAAGAAGCAGGATTTAAAATCAGGGTAATCCCGCCTGAGGTTGATGAAGAATATTCAGATCTGTTCATACCATCGGATATTCCCATTTTTTTGGCAAAAAGGAAAGCAATGGCATTAGCAAACAGACGCATGGAGCAAGAAGTCATACTGGCTGCCGATAGTGTCGTGATACTCGACAATGACGTATTGGGCAAGCCAGTTGACCATATCCAGGCGATAGAAATGTTACGCAAACTATCAGGAAGAACTCATCAGGTGATTACAGGTGTTTGTCTCCTGACTGCAGATAAGCAGTCGGTTTTTAGCTGTACGTCTGAAGTAACCTTTTCAATTCTGACAGAGGGGGAAATCCTGTATTACATTGATCACTATCTACCATTTGACAAAGCAGGATCCTATGGTGTGCAGGAGTGGCTGGGTTGGTGCCGGATCAAATCTATTCATGGTTCCTATTCTAATATCATGGGTTTGCCCGTCGAAATGGTTTATGATGAGTTAATATCATTCGTGTCTTAAGGAACAATCGTCAACTACCCAATTATTGAGAAGTTCACGGAGAAAATGGATTTAGGTACGTATTCCCATTGGACTTTGAAATGAGAGCTGTTATAAATAGTATGTTTCTTTGAAATCAATCTTTATATGGATCAAAAACATCGTGTCCTGCCATGGCAACTCCTAAAGGCTTTAGACGGTAAAGGACCCGAATCGTTTCAGCTTGATAACTTAAGACTTCCTCTAAATTTTTATAGCATTCGGGGCTCTCATCCGCCCCGCCACCACGTAATTCAAGCCCCATTTTTTGAGCGGTCTGTCTCGTCTTTTCAAAATTTATGATTCCTTCTTCAGCAACTACCCAGCTTCTCTTCCCATCTTCTCCTCTGACAAGTTTCCTTTTACCCAAAGCTTTTCTCCTCGATAAAATACGACCAGCTCCATGTACCGTCGAGTAAAGTCCTGCTTCGGACTGTTTGCTCATAAGTCCTTCAACTATTACCGAGGTATCAAACATATTAGAACCCACAAATCCTGTTTGGCCCGGAAATGCCGGAGTACAACCTTTTCTGACTACCCAAAAGTTTTCACCAAAATGTGTTTCCTGCCAGGCAAAATTATGATGATTATGCACTTCAAAGTTAACTTCCGGTGCTCCCAAAATTGCCAAAACCTTATTTACAACCCAGTCACGTCCTGCGTATGCATATTCCCCTGCAACCTCGAGACAAGCCAGATAATCCTGGCCAGTCTCCGAGTCAATATCAAATAGAATCGGAGCAGAAAACATCCCTCCTTCTCTGGCCAGGGCGTCAAAAGCTAATCCTTGTGACAACGCAATAAATCCCATTGTTAAACCATGTCCAAAGCCTCTGGAACCAAAATGGACACCGATCCAGATAAAGCCCTCCTCGTCTTTAAAAATATCAACAAAATGGTTACCGGAGCCTACCGTACCCAATTGTTCTCTTGCTTTTTGTAATAGCTTCGACTTATGACTTCTGGAAGACCTAAAGGGAAGTTTATCAATCTTATCAATTACCTCGTGATCTACTCTTTCACTATTTACCCGTCCCATTCCAAATGAAATCTGGCGAATCACTTCATCCATGATATTTCCAATATCTATGTCCTCTGCCCGAATGTTTGTCCGGACTGCCTTGTTTCCACAGGCAATATCAAATCCAACACCAGAGAGTGAAATTTTATTCCGATAGGCAATTGCACCACCGATAGGATGACCATAACCTACATGAGCATCTGCTGTTAATACACCGTAGTCCTCGTCACCCGTACACTGAAGCAATTGATCGATAGCCGGTGGATCAATAATTTCCCTTCCAAATATTTTTATATTATTTGCGTGCATCATCAATAATTCGTGTCATTAAGATCCAGTCGGATGTAGTCATTGCTTATTATCCTAGTGCATCATTTCCGAAATACCTGATACTAAGGACGGTTTCTTTTTCGCCATCTCTTCATCATCGAAATCCTTATATAGCTACGGCTATATGCAGTTTCGCTTCTTCGACCTGACAAAAAACAATATCGTCCATAATATCATTTACTTCAGAAACGA
>JBGTCB010000926.1:0-4818 GCA_041748995.1 Saprospiraceae bacterium
GCAACAGTTTGTATATAATTTGTTTACTCATAATAATTATATAAGTCACAATGGTTTCTCAGCAAATATCGAAGAAAACAATATTGGGCTTTATGGTACAGCCACTGTTGGTTTTAGGAATTTTGCTTACTTAAATCTTCAAGCAAGAAATGACTGGACCTCAACACTAGAGAAAGAAAACAATTCGATTCTCTATCCATCAGTCAGTGTTTCTTTAGTCCCAACAGAAATGTTTGCGGGATTGCATAATAACACCATTATCAACTATATTAAATTGAGGGCAGGCTATGGTACATCTGCGGGATATCCGGATCCCTATCAGACCAGGAATACCCTGGAAACCGCAACTAACGTTTTTGTGACACGTGGAGGTCAGGTTTTGAACGCGAACTCGGTTTCAGACCGGTTAGGAAATCCGAATCTTAAGGCTGAATTGTTAAAAGAACTTGAGTTGGGTCTGGAAGCCAGATTCTTGCAAAATAGAATTGGAATTGATCTATCAATCTATGACAAGGCATCTTCTGATCTGATTATTGATCTGGATCTTGACCCAGCCACGGGTTATACCAATACGACAGTTAATGCTGCTCAACTTACAAACAAGGGAATTGAATTAGGACTTAATGTAACTCCGGTACAGGGAGATCTAACCTGGGATTTTACATTAAACTATACTCGAAATCGAGGTATAGTTGATCAGATTTATCCAGGAGTTGACCAGGTAGTTATTGCCGGATTTACAAACCAAGGAAACTTTGCGGTACCTGGAGAACCGTATGGGGTCATTAAGGGCTCTGCGTTCGCCAGGGGACCAAATGGTGGTATTCTGGTAAACAATGGAGGATCCTATGTGATCGATCCCGAATTGAGAACAATCGGCAATCCAAATCCAAACTATACTTTAAACTGGATCAATGATATCTCTTACAAGGGCTTATCCCTCGGATGGCAGTGGGATTATACTGATGGAGGTGATATTTATTCCATCACGACAGCAACGATGTTTGCCCGGGGTAATACAGTGGATTCAGATGTCGATAGGTTCTTACCAATTATCCTTCCAGGCGAACTTGCTGATGGTAATCCAAATAACATCCAGACCTATATTGGTGATGCTTTCTTTGATGGTTATTTTGGTGCCGATGAAGGAGCTGTTTTTGATGGTACTCTTATCAGACTACGCCAGGTATCTCTTGCATATGTGATTCCAGCAAGATTGTTGGCAAAGACACCATTTGGTCGAATCGGAATCACTTTATCGGGTGAAAACCTATGGTTTGATGCAGTGAACTTTCCGGACGGACTAAATTTTGACCCGGAAGTGCTGAGTCTTGGAGTAGGTAACGGTCGTGGGTTTGACTATTTTACCGGACCGACCGCCAAAAAATATGGTATAACAGTGAACGCTACTTTCTAGTTGTATTCGATTGTTACACTTATTAAATAATCAAAGAAATATCAAACATGAAATATCTAAATAAATTGTTGATTATACTGTCGGTCCTAATGATATCATCTTGCGATATCACCGATCTGGAGCTTCAGGACAATCCTAACTCGGCAACTCCCGACAATGCAAGTATTAATGACTTATTTGTTTCCATACAGGGAAGCTTTGATGGCACTATCAATGGGATGAATGGATTCACACGAGCGGTTACCAGAATGACTGCACTAACACCCTTTAGTGTTTATGACTATCAAAATGCCACGCAGCCTCAAAATTATGATAACATTTGGAGGAATGCTTATGCCGGTTTGTTTCCTGACGCTGATGCAGCAATTGCAATTGCCTCCGAGCGGGGTCTTGATATACATGGTGGTGCAGCTAAGGTTATGAAAGCTTATGTCATGGTGGCATTAGTTGATTTCTTTGGAGATGTACCTTTTTCAGAGGCCCTTCAGGGTACAGACATAATTAGCCCTGTTCGCGATGGTGGCGCAAGCATTTATGCTGCAGCAGAGACTCTGTTGAATGAAGCGATTGCTGAGATGGACGGGACTACAGCAGCTAAACCAACTACAGATACGTACTTCGGAGGTGACCCTGCCAAATGGATCAAAGCAGCTAACACCATTAAATTAAAGATGGCCATGAACACCAGGGATGCAGGAAAGATCAATGCTCTGGTGGCAGGTGGAAATCTCATAGATGAATCATCGGAAGATTTCCATTCGAACTATGGAACGAGTCGAGTTAATCCGGACTCACGGCATCCGAACTACGCTGAGCACTATGAAACCAACGATGGAGGCTACCTGGGAAATTACTTTATGTGGCTTTTAGTTGGTGATAAACGTGATGCAGATGACAATCCGGTAAAAGATCCCCGGCTAAGGTTTTACTTCTATCGACAGGTGAAGGATGCAACGACCCTGGATAAAAATGAGTACTCATGCCATACAACCGACCTACCTGATCAAACATTAAAACCTCCCCATTATAATGATGTGGATCCAAATATTCCATATTGTGTTCTGCCAGATGGTTATTTTGGAAGAGATCATATTAATGGTGAAGGTATTCCACCAGATGGTAATTTAAGAACAGTCTATGGTTTGTATCCTGCAGCTGGTCAGTTTGACGATGATACCTATAGTGAAGCACAGAAAAGTGGGACAACTGGCGGCTTGGGTCAGGGAATTAATCCCATTCTCCTGTCTTCGTTCACTTTCCTCTGGAGAGCTGAGGCTGCATTGACCTTAGGTACCAGTGATGATGCCAGGGACATGCTGGAGCTGGGAATTCGAGCTTCCATTGCAAAAGTGATCAGTTTCAAGAGTTTAGTACCTGGTACCATGTCTCGACAAATAACTGGTTTGGACGGGTCATCAAAATCAGTTGAAGAAATCTATGTGCCCACATCAGCAGATGTCGACGAGTATGTCACCTATGTTTTAGACAACTATGATGCTGCGGATGCTGATGGTAAGTTAGATATTATCATGAAGGAGCACATGATTGCACTCTGGGGCAATGGTATTGAATCCTATAACAATTACCGGAGGACTGGTAAGCCAAATAACATGGCTCCAACCTTAGAACCAAATCCGGGACCGTTCATCCGATCAGCTTATTATCCGGCAGTGCATGTGAATCTGAATGCAAATGCTACTCAAAAGGACCTAACCCAAAAGGTGTTTTGGGATCCAGGCCTGGAATTGAGATAGTAGTTGACTATTTATTTAATAAGAAAAAAAATTATTATGAATAATAAATTATTAATCCTTTTCAGCTCTGCATTACTGTTAATAGTATCGTCATGCGCAGATGAAGAGCTTGGACCTGTTGTAACTTTTGAGACGGCAGGCAAGGGTGCCTATGTGAAACTGGTAGAGGTAACCAGTTCTGTGGATTATGATCTGGCCAAGTTTAATACAACATCGTACGACTACCGGGTTGAATTTGTCGATGAGGAAAAGGGGAATAAAGTGGAGAAATATGAGGTTTTTGTGGGTTATCAGGACAATACCCCAATTAATGGGGATGTAAGTAAAACACATGTGCTTGCAAGGACATTCAATAAATCTGATTTTTCTGTTAACGAAAATGGAAATCCCGGTGTTACGGTTTCTTTCAAACTTGCTGAGGTAGCTGGGTTATTGGGAATTAATGAAGCAGACATGTCGGGTGCGGATTTTGTAACCTACCGAACTGTTGTTACCACCGATGATGGAGCCACATTCTCTAACACCAATTCTTCGGCAGCAGTGAATGGAACTGCTTTTAAATCGCATTTTGCCTGGAATGTAAAATTGAATTGTCCGCTGGAGACTACCCAATTTGCAGGAACTTATATTTTGAGTTATGTGGCAGGGAGTATTTCACCTGTCGGAGGAGTAGAAGTTTTTGGTGTGGAGGGACAGGAAGTTGAGGTCACAGTGGTATCCGCAACCAAGAGAAGAGTCATGTTGACATACATACCAGGACTTGCTATCGGTAATGGTCCTGTACCTGTCAACTTTGAGTTTGTGTGTACTATTGTAGTGCCGGACAATAATCAGAGGTCCGGTCTCGGCTGTACAGGTAGTGGTATTTTGTTAGGTCAACCACGAGCAGCAGAACTCTCTGCTTTTGATCTTAATGATGATAGTGCTTTCGAAGTGACTTTGATTGAAGATGTTGGTAATGATTGTGGTGCGGGGTCCAATAATGTGACCATGAGGTTTGTAAGAAAGTAACTCTTCAATAAGAAATTAAGTTTAAAGCAGAGCTACCGGTTAAATGGTGGCTCTGTTTTTTTTAACATGGCTAAAGTTGGCATACTTCATGCATTACAGTTGATCGTTATATAATCAGGTAGCCCCTCTGGAATGGTATTACGATCTTTCATCCATTATCTGCAATTTGAAAAGCGATTTTCACCCCATACCATAGCTGCGTATGAATCTGATCTGACCCAGTTTTTTTCATATCTGGACCGAATTTATGAGTTGACGGATTGTAAAGAGGTGACCCATCAGCATTTGCGGTCCTGGATCGTATCTCTCATATCGGAGGGTAATGAACCCCGGTCAGTCAATCGTAAAATGTCATCCTTGCGGGCTTATTTCAAGTTCAGGCAACGCGACGGCTCAGGTACAGTTAATCCGACCAGCCGTCTGCGGGCTCTGAAAATTCCACGGAGATTACCAAACCATATTCAGGAAAGCCAGGCCCGGAAGATGATGGAGCCGGAGAACTCGTCAGGAGATTATCCGTCGGTTCGTAACCAGTTTTTGATTTTAACTCTTTATTTCACCGGCATGCGTCGTAGTGAGTTGATTCAACTGCAGGAGACTGATGTCGATATAGCCAGACAACATATCCGGGTGCTA
>JBGTCB010000927.1:0-8459 GCA_041748995.1 Saprospiraceae bacterium
AAAACAATTTGTTGCTGGCGGTGACGAAAATTCGTTCTTCACCATTGCCTTCCCAATAGGTAACCCCTCTTAAGACACCTCCACCCCTTCCACCTTCCAAAGGATCAAATGACCAAATTTTAACTC
This sequence comes from Saprospiraceae bacterium, assembly GCA_041748995.1. Taxonomy (GTDB): domain Bacteria; phylum Bacteroidota; class Bacteroidia; order Chitinophagales; family Saprospiraceae; genus JABDMH01. Next base: position 127 of record JBGTCB010000927.1, read on the forward strand.
CACTGGAAGCATCAATGGCGTATAACCAACGCCAGGCAGAAGTAAGATACATCACATCGCCGACGACAATCGGATTGCATTCATACTTCCAAAACCGGAAATTTTCCGGTTCATCATTGGGGTAAAAAGACCAGACTTCTTCCAGCCTGGTCACATTGTTTTTATTGACCTGCTTCAGTGAGCTGTAATTATTTGCATCTGCGCCACCTTTATAAACCATCCAGGTATCATGAGATTGTCCGGTTTTCGTACACGAAAGAAACAGAAGAGTAAGACCGAATAAAATAGAGGGGACTAATTGTGATCGAAAGCTGTGCTTCATTTATTTTTATTCTATAAGGAATGTAACGGTAATCAAGCCTGAATTCCATGATGGCAACAAACATCGGGCTCCAAAATACTTAATTAATTTTCAATTGATTTTACATGATGACATTGTTTTACAACCTGACTCACCGTGGTAAATTAGATGGAATTCATTGCATTGTATCAATAAATCGACTCCAACGACCTGTATGATGGTTCTATGATTGATAGGGATGTCGATAAGGATGCCGGTAAGGTCGCATGAGCAGAGATTGGGCTTTTTCATTACCGGACACATCCATTGTGGCTTTATCAAAAGTCAGGGCACACTGGGTCTGATATGCTAAATCAGCATAGATTACCGCGACGGTCGAATTAAACCCCTCTTCAAAAGTTCCCTTAATCTCATCGTTGGATTTGGTACGGATTGCCCGGGCAAACTCCGTGAATTGGGTTATAAACTCCCTCCTTATTTCGTTCTCGTATTCTTCCGAACCCAGTGAAATTCGAACGTTGCCATACTCTTTTCTTTCGGAGCCATCCGCAGGATATACCTCCCAGCCAGAATCGGCAGCAAAGATAGTTGCTTTGGTACCAAAATAAAATACTCCTATGTTGGTATGGGGCAGGGGTGATGTAAACCCCCAGGTCTTGTGAGACCATATGACAGGCAACCCGGCATAATCAAATCGTACTTCAAGATGATCCGGGTGGTCCTGGCCCTGAATGTTTGTAATACCACCAATTGCCGATACCTGGTCGGGTAAATCAAGGTCCATTACAGACCGGATATTTTGCAAATAATGGATACCCCAATCTGCAAGTATACCACGACTGAAACCTTGCTGAAGCCGCCAGTTGGTTCTCCCGGCTACCGGATGGTCCAGATATTTTAGCCTGGGTGCCGGACCACAAAACTGGTCATAATCGATGGTTTCAGGAATTGCTACCTGCCTCGCTACCCCGACAGGATTGTGGATGTTTGCCTGGATCTGATGTATCTCACCCGCTTTCCCACTTCGGATGTAGTCTTTCACCTCATTATTAATTGGTGCATGGAGTCTTGGAAAGTCGATATTCACCACTACACCAGATGCTTCGAAGGCTTTTTTCATAGCCTGTGCCTCTCTGATGTCATAACTGATCGGTTTCTCCTGCCAGATATGAAGTCCTTTTTTGCAGGCATCTATAAACTGCAGGGCATGCCAGTGTGTCGGTGTGGAAATCACCACTGCTTCCAGACCGGGAAACTCATACAAATCCTGATATGAATGAAATGTTGCAGGCCTGGGTGCCCCTGCCTGTTCTAATTTAGCCACTGCATTTTGTAGTGCCACCCGACTGACATCGCACAATGCCACAATCTCAAAGTGTCCACTCAGAAGGGCAAATTTTTGCAGATAGTCAGTACCCCACCATCCTGTTCCGACGATACCCAGTTTGATTTTAGCTGGCACCACAGAAATGGGAGTCATAAATGCTCCTGCCGCCAGTGTTCCGGTTTTTAGAAAGGCTCTTCTTTTCATGAGATTCCAGTTATTATCAGTATGTGAATGTCTAATGAAAAGGTAGTCTTTTTTCTCAAATAAACTGATCGTAAACAGAGCTCCCAGGATGTTGTTGAAATTCTCAGGTAGATGCTCCATCTTTTTACAGCACAAATGACCTGACAAATATCAGCATAAGTCGGTATTGCACAGCTTTCCAGGCTAACTCATATATTCACCAGGATGTATAATAAATTTCAGAGAGCTATAAGCTTTATCACAATTCGTTCTTCAGTAACCTGGACATAAATAAGATTTCCCGGCCGATTTCTCTGACTTTGGCATCATAGACCAGGGTTTCCTGAGGGGTATTATCGCTGTTTTTAGGATCCTCATAGGGTAAGGCGATCCTGGTAAAGGCTCCCGGTACAAACGGGCAATCTTTATCGGCCTGTCCGCAAACCATCACCGCAAGAAATCCGGTCTGGGGATTATGAAGACTATCATATTTTTTCGAGAACATTTTGACTCCTGAATCTTCATCGTTCAGCCTGGCCTGATAACCAGGATTTTCCACTTGATTATCTTTGGTTATATAAAATCCGATTCGGACAACGGCATCAACCATGCGCTGATTAAATGCAGTCGCTTCAGTACCTCCGGACCAGGTAGTGATATTTTTAAGGTTGTAGTATTTTGCAGCTGCTCTCAGCCATAATTCTGCCAGTTGACTTCTACGCGAATTATGCGTGCATACAAAAATTACGTCAGATTTACCCAGTTCATTTATTTGTCTTTTGATCTCGCTGGCCAGGTAACTAAGTTCCTCTTTCCGGGTTTCCGAAATCAAATGTTCTTCATGTTCAAGGGCTTTGATATTTTCATCAAGCACAGAATTTGAAGTTTGTGCATTCATCTGATTAATTATTAAAAAACAAAGTAAAAAAGGGAGTAGAGCTTTCACTGAATAATTGGGTTAATTAATTTCTAAATTAAAATACAATCCATTATTCCGAACCATTGCTGATTCTTCTAAATCAATATTTGATCGCAATATTACGATTAAGCATTGAAATATCCAAGTACCATAAACCATATTTGTTGATTGGGCCTGTCGCGGTACCTATGTTCTGGCGTTTCAAATCCAAAAAAATATGGCCCGCAGCAGCAACACAAAAGACTTTGATATTGCCCTAATTGAACTTCCATTCCCGCCAGCTTCCAAGGGAATCATCCAGAAGCAAATTTTCCTTCAAATGACTGAGAAATTCCTTTCTGGAAATCAAAGTGGCTCCCAGCGAACGCAAATGGTCAGTATCTTGCTGACAATCAATCAATCGATATCCCAGACTTTGTAGTTTGCGCGCCAGCGCTATAAAACCATACTTTGAAGCATTTGAAACACGAGTGAACATCGATTCACCAAAGAAAATCTTACCCAGGCTGACCCCATAAAGTCCGGCTATCAGTTCTTCTCCCTGCCAAACCTCAATCGAATGTGCAGCACCAGCCATATGAAAACGAAGATAGGCCCATAGCATTTCGTCAGTGATCCAGGTGCCACGCTGATCCTTTCTTTTATGTGTTTGACAAGCTTCGATCACACCTTTAAAGTCCTGATCGGCTGTCACCCGATAGCGATCCTTATGGAGGATGGATCGCATGCTCTTACTTACTTTGAGGTCACCCGGCAATAGGACACAACGTGGATCTGGCGACCACCAAAGTATAGGCTGACCCTCCGAATACCACGGAAATATTCCAAATCGATAAGCGAGAAAAAGGGATTCAGTTGAGAGGTCTCCACCCATGGCTAAAAATCCATCCTGATTAGCCTGACAGGGATGAGGAAAATATGTTACGGGCACCTTTCCTGACTTAAGGCACGAATTCCTCTATGACTGCAGAAAGTCCACGTTCTATCAGAGCATCCTTCTTAGGTTTTAAAGCCGCAAAAGTATCCGTTTTAACAATCGCTTTCCCTTTGAAATGAATCAACAATGAGAGCTGCTCCGCCTGTTCAAAAGTATGTTGTAAAATTTCCATTAAACATTCAATAACCCATTGAAATGTGTTGACATCATCATTATACACGATCAGTTGAGCAGACTTGCCGGTATCAATCAAGTCATCAATTAGTAATAACTCTTCTGTGTCATGTGAAAATTGAGAAGTCATATTCCTTCTTTTTAAATATTAAACTAAATTAATTTCTTCTAATATTTTACGGACTTTGTTAAAATCAGGCATTTCACCTGGTGTATCCAATATTTCTTTATGCCGTATCATGCCATTTTTATCTATTATGAATACCGCCCTCTTAGATACCCCTCTCATACCCAGACCATAATCTTCGTGCAGTGCTCCATAACTGCGCGATACTTCTTTGTTGAAGTCAGAAAGCAGCTTAAAATTATATCCATGCATTTCACGAAACTTATTTAAAGTATAAAGTGAATCAACAGATAGGGCAATGACTTCAGCATTCAGCGCTTGAAAATCAGGAAATTCATCCCGGACCTGACAAAGTTCTTTGGTGCAAACACTACTAAATGCCAAAGGAAAAAACAATAACAATACATTTTTACCCTGATATTGATCAAGGCAAACCTCCGACTTGTCAAAGGATCTTAAGGAAAAGAGTGGTGCTTTTTCACCAATGTTTACTTCCACAATAGACGATATTAAAGCCTGGGAGGTTGCTGAAATACCCAACTTGTGTTGATATTTGTCAAGATCAATTTTCATAATAAGGTCGCAGCTGTTCCCGTCGCTTCTGCTTTGTTGATCCCCTGCCCCGCATGCCACGGCAGACGGGTCAGTCAGTTTCAACCCGGTAGCTTCCTTCGTCACGCCGCGTCAGAAAGCGACGATTTACGGCTTGAGCGTCAACCTGAGTATTACAACAGCCTCCTGGCAAAATTAAGATTTAAAGTCGAACGATGCACCGATGGTTCAGTTTAATTGATTAATGACTCACCAGTGATGGGTAAACTACTTGATCTTTGCTTGATCTGCCGGAAGGTTGAATTAACAAATTAGGCAAAGACCAGCAGGTACCCTGGACCACAGTACAATTTTGGATTATCTTGTAATCTTTTATGACTATCTGCAGCGACCGAAACATAAAATGTCCCTTTCTGTAGAAAAAAAGGCATACCTGCAATTACATACAGCAGTGTTGCTATTTGGCTTTGCTGCCATACTGGGTGATAAAATACAGCTTCCAGCCACCCAATTGGTTTGGTGGCGACTGCTGATCACGGTAATTAGTCTGGTATTCTTCGTGAATATCCTACGACATTGGAAAAGAACATCTCCATCTGTTTTAGGGAGATGGATCGGTATCGGTATTCTGGTTACTCTCCACTGGATTGCTTTTTTTGCTTCGATCAAGCTGGCCAATGCCTCCGTTGCCTTGGTTTGTCTGGCAACCGCATCCGTCTTTACCTCATTTTTTGAACCGCTCTTCAATCGTACTCGTCCACAATCTTTGGACATTTTGATTGCGATTCTCGTAATTCCATGTATGATATTAATCGTATCAGGCCTGGATATTTCTTTGATGAGTGGGGTTTGGGCAGGTTTGTTGTCTGCCGCATTGCTGGCATTATTTGGTGTTCTCAATAAAAAAATGGTACATCACGGGAATCCGATGTTTATCACATTCGTTGAATTAGGTGCTGGCTGGCTTTTGATCGGACTCTACCTTCTATCGTTTGATCCCTCTAGTTTAATGCTGACACCAAGTGGCATGGATTGGGTTTATTTGATACTACTGGCTCTTGGATGTACTACATTAGGATATGTTCTGGTTCTGAAATCTCTTCAGAATTTATCTGCTTTTACCACAATGCTTGCTTTTAACCTCGAACCGGTATATGGGATGATCTTAGCCTATTTTTTGTTGGATGATGCGACTCAATTGTCCTGGTCTTTTTATCTTGGTGGCATACTGATACTTTCTCTTATTTTTACTCATGTTTTTATTCAGCACAAGAGAAAAGCCGGTTTAATCAATGAATAAAAAGAAGAAAGATCTCGATTTTTATTGTGAATCTCATACATCACCACCTTCAGCTGTTTTAGAAGAACTCGAAAGACAGACTTTTCTGAAGACTCTCGCTCCTCAAATGATTTCGGGTTATTATCAGGGTCGTTTATTAAGTATTGTCAGTCATATGATCCGTCCGAAACAGATCTTGGAAATTGGTACCTTTACCGGTTACTCTGCATTATGTATGGCCGAGGGTCTTGCCGAAGATGGTATGTTGCATACCATTGAAATAAATCCGGAATATGAGAAAATAAGCAGGAAATATATAGCAGAAGCAGGTTTTGATTCGAAAATCACACTACACTCTGGTGATGCTTTGGAAATTATACCGCAATTGAACTATAAATTTGACCTGGTTTTTATCGATGCATCGAAAATATCCTATTCTCACTATTTTGAACTCATCATTAACAAGACTACCACCGGAGGTTTTATTTTGGCAGACAATATGTTATGGAGTGGCAAAGTTTTACAGGATGATTCGGACGCAGATACGGTTGCTTTAAGAAACTTCGCCAAGGAATTACAAGACGATACCCGTTTACAGAATATTTTATTACCTATCCGGGATGGCTTAATGATATGTCGAAAAATATAAGCTATGACAAACAATGGTACCGCGACTGGTGCGCAATTAATCAGGTTGTACCAGTTTTTTTTCAGGACTGGTGGCTGGATTTGGTCTGTGGTCAGGAGGGTTGGCAGGTGATCTTATACGTTGAGGATCCGCAGATTGTGGCAGTAATGCCCTATTGTTTAAAAAAGAAGACATTTTTTTCTTATATCACCATGCCCCTGCTTACAAAGTTTATGGGACCATTTTTTATTCGGAGGTTCGATGAACGTAAAGAGCAAAGTATATTGGTTAAAATGGTGGATGCTTTACCTCCTTTTTCAAGATTTACCCAGACATTACACTATCAGATAAAAAATTGGCTTCCTTACAAATGGAAGGGATTTAGACAAACAGCATATTATTCTTATTGTCTGCGAAATATCCGGGACAGAGAATTAACATGGATGAATATTGATGCTGACTACCGGAATAACAAAATTGCTAAAATCCCGGATTTTATTTCTGTGAAGGAAGATCTTGATTTTGAAACATTATATAAATTGACTGTCGAACCTTTTCAACGACAAAAAGTTAAAATGCCGATACCCAATGACTTCCTGGCAAAAGTAGTTGATAAAGTCTATGAGAAGGAATGTGGCAAAAGTTTTTATGCTATTGATGATCAGGATAACGTGCTTGCCGCAGTTCTTCTCATATGGGACCGTAAAAGTTGCTACTTGTTATTGGCAGGAGAAAATGATCATTCAAGAAAAAGTGGAACGGGCATTTACCTGACCTGGAAGGCCATTGAATATGCTTCAGAAAAACTGACGGTTAATACTTTTGATTTTCTTGGAGGTATGGCAGAAAACCTGGAGCGAACACGCCGGCAATTTGGAGCTGAACAGGTACCATATTTTCTTATTAACAAAGATCGGGGATTATTTAAATTGTTAAGATTACTGGGCTAGTCATCAACGATTTTCAAAGATATCTAATGATTGGAATCGATGAGGAACACTTTTGATTGGTTGTTCTTTAACCCGGATTATTCATTGGGTTTTTCGTAGTGAGAGGTAAAAATGCAATAAAGACGGGTGCTCCAAGCGCTTTTTGACTCGCAGACATGGTCACCATCATGGTGAGAATCAAAAAGGGCTTTATGTGCCCGTATTTGCAGCAGTTTTAACTCGTAATAGATAATCTAATGCATAATCCGGGTTTAATCTTTTTTTCTGTAAAGACCATCAAAGAGCGTCTGCCAGTCATCACTACCAGACTTATTGATTTGCCAATGTTGCCTCACTGTTCCATCAGGATTGGGGGTCCAGGTTATTCGATGTACAACCATGCTGCCATCAGCAGTTATCATCGGGCCACTCATCAATACCATATCCTGTCCCAGTAGGTTACCGGTCAGTCTAAGACTTTTGCCCTGATTGTCAATCCATGTCTGGTGCCAGCTCTTGTCCTGGGGGTCATAATAGTTGTAGGATGTTCCGGAGTAATTTCCTCCGGCACCGGTCCAGTTTTCCTGGATAAGGCAACTATCTTGCAGGACGACAATTCGGTTTGTGCCGGCTATTTTTCCTTCAACTAATGTCTCCCAGTCACCTATCCAAAAATCAAACTGACGGTAAGTAGCAGCACAACAAGGACATGGATCATTGTTCTGAGCCCCGGATGTCAAGGCAAACAATAGCATAACAGTAAGGACAAATATTTTTCGCATCATCAATGTTACGTTTATTCTCTTAGGGGAAATAGGAAAAATAGGACAATCAATCAATGAGTCAATGAATTATTATTTTGCGCTGCTCTAAATAAAGATTGTGAGTTGAAATATTTAAGATGTAAGTGCCTTTTGGTAGATCAGTGACATTTAAAACATGTGTTTCAACTGGTAAATTAGAGATGGTTAATTTTT
>JBGTCB010000928.1:0-5843 GCA_041748995.1 Saprospiraceae bacterium
TTAGGTCGTAATCTCCAATTTGATCCCGTAAAGCAGTCATTTATCGACGATCATGCCGCCAATGCAATGATTTATCAGCCAATGCGAGGTAACAGGACTCTTTAATTTTTTAAAAACATATTCAGCTTGATTTTAGCTATGAGACAAATATTCTTTTCTCTTCTCCTTTTGTTTACTGGTTTTTTCTCTCTCAATGCGCAGGAAGCACTTGACTCCATCCTGGAGTCTCTCCCGGCTTCTTCATTAGCAAATCTGGGACTCCAAATGGATAAACTAGCCAGTTTAGGGGCTCCAGGCATAGTGACCATGAGCAAAAGACTGAATGGCTTAATACCTGGTCAGGGTGACTTAAAGGAACGATATGCCTTAGGTGGCATTGCCAAATATCTGGGAGGCGGTAATAATCCCAATGATAGAAAAGAAATCGAAGAGGGGTTTCTCCAAGCACTTGAAATGGGACTTCAACTGGATGCAGAAGTTTTTCTGATCGATCAGTTACAATATTTCGGTTCCGATCTGACAGTTGAACGATTGATGCCAAAAATGGCTATGCTATGTGAACCAGTGGTCCAAACTCTTTCGCAAATTCATACAGATAAAGCATTAAATGTCCTGATTCAAGCTCTTGATGGAAGTCAGGGTTATTGCAAAATGATCCTTACCAAGGCTATCGGTTCATTTAACCAGACGGCGGCTATCAATGAGCTAGTCAGGCTATCCAACGATCCGGATGAACAGGTGCAGTTGGCTGCAATAAAAGGTCTTGGAAATTCTGCCAGTTCGGCTGCAGTAGCTCCGTTATTGAGTTTCGCCCAGAAGGATGCAAATACCGGTAATGATTACCTTTTAAAATTAGCCAGGAACCTTGTTCAAGGAGGTAACACAAAAGACCTGAAACTGATTGTCGATCGGGTATCTTCTTCAGGAAACCCTCAACAGAAGGTCATTGCAATCCGATTGACCGCCGATTATTTGGCATCTTCTTCTAAAAAAGAACTTATTCAGACTCTCACCAGGGGCAGTGAAGCTGAAGCAATGGCAGTGACCAGTTCGTTACAAAACAATGAATCCATGCAGTTGGCTGAATACTTTAAGCCTTTTAAGAAAGTACCGAATGCAGTCCAAATTGGTCTTCTGCAGGCCGCACGTGCCCGAAACTATCAGGATGCACTGCCTCTGGCCCGTTCGTTATTAACCAGTGATGATCCGGCGATGCAGATAGCATCCATTAAAACCGTGTCACAGCTAGCCTCAAAAAACAGCATTGCTGATCTGCAAGGTATCATTACAAAAAGTACGAATGATCAGGTGGTCCAAACCGCTATTGGAGAGCTTTCCAGATGGGTCTCTACCGGGAATCTCGAAAGCATGACCAGTACATTACGTCAGGCTCAAGGTAAGAACAAAGCTTCCTTAATTAACCTTATGGCTTCGCGAGGAATGACCAGTTTGTTTTCCGAGATCGAACCACTTTTACAGTCCTCCGATCCGGTGATTCGTAAAAGTGCTTTTAATGCCCTGCCGCATATAGTCGGAGAATCTTCAACTAATGATTTGATGGCACTGGTTTCGATCGCAACAAATGAAGACGAGCTTGATTTAATCCAGCGCGCATTTCAGAAAAAAGCACTGGAATTTGAAGACCCCGATGATATGGTTAAACCACTGTTAGTGACCTTCGGTGAATCGAGTTCGGCACTATTAAGCAAAGTTCTTCCAGCCATTGGAGGTAAAGAATCGCTGAATTATATCCAAACACAAGGAAATCCGAAAGCACTGCTGGATTGGAAACATCCGGAGGCCATTCCCTACCTCTTTGATTTGCTCGAATCGAATACAGACAGGCAGGCTTCGTTTGAATCCATTTTAAATTTGGTTCCTCATAAGGCTCTTCCGGCAGACCAGCGGGTTTTACACTTAAGGAAGCTCATGCCTTACAGTTCAAATACGGAAGAACAAAAGCGAATTATCCGGTTACTGGGCAGCACGAAATCTCCCACTGCTTTTATATATGTCAAGGGTTTGCTTTCTGAGGAGGAATTAAAGGAGACTGCAGCCGGCACCCTCTTAAATCTGGCACTTCCTGCTCCTGGAGAATCTCTTGGACTGTATGGCCCGGAGATCAGAGCCGGCCTGATGCAGGCTGACACTGTTCTTGCCACCGTTGCAGATGGATACACAAAATCATTTCTGGAAAAATACCTCGTAATAATGCCTGAGGAAGGAGGCTTTGTCTCCATGTTTAATGGTAGTGATCTTTCCGGGTGGCAGGGACTTGTAGAAAATCCGATTGCCAGAGACAGCATGTTTAGCCTTGACCTTCAAAAAAAGCAACAGGAGGCGGATGCCAAACTTTCATCCAACTGGAAAGTAGAAAATGGCGCAATTACCTTCTTTGGTGCTGGTTATGATAACCTTTGCAGTGTCAAATCATACCGGGATTTTGAGCTTTTTGTCGATTGGAAGATTACAAAGAATGGAGATAGCGGAATCTATTTGCGGGGATCACCCCAGGTGCAGATATGGGATACTTCGCTGGTGGACATAGGTGCTCAGGTCGGTTCGGGTGGACTGTACAACAATGAAGTTCATGAAAGCAAACCTTTGGTGGTTGCTGATAATCGGGTGGGTGAATGGAACACCTTCAGAATAACTATGATTGATGACAAAGTGACCGTCTATCTCAATGGTGTTTTAGTCACTGACAATGTCGTGCTTGAAAATTATTGGAACCGTGAATTGCCAATCTTCCGCGAAGGTGCTATTGAGCTACAAGCCCATGGAACAGGTTTACAGTTTCGGGACATATACATCCACGAACTGGCGGGAGCTCCTGAATTGAATGAATTTGAACAAAACGAAGGATTTGAAACGATATTCAATGGTATAAATCTCGATGGCTGGGTTGGCAATAAAACAGATTATGTAGTCGAAAATGGAGAAATCATCCTTTATCCCGGCAGTAGTAGTAGTGGTGAAGGCAACCTTTACACCGAAAAGGAGTATGATAATTTCATCCTTCGATTTGATTTCAAATTAACTCCTGGTGCAAATAATGGATTAGGCATACACGCACCTCTGGAAGGAGATGCTGCTTATCTAGGCAAGGAAATCCAGATACTTGACAATACGGCTCCAATTTATGCTAACCTGAAAGACTACCAGTTTCACGGTTCGGTCTACGGTTTGGTACCTGCAAGCAAGGGAGCTCTTAAACCGGTTGGGGAATGGAATACTCAGGAAGTCACCGTTATAGGTAATCAAATAAGGGTCGTCCTTAACAACCAGCGAATTTTATTCGATGATCTGAATAATGCGACCAAAAACGGTACCCTGGATGGAAAAGAGCATCCAGGTTTACAGCGCCTGAAGGGCCACATAGGTTTTCTGGGGCATGGATCAGAAGTACATTTTCGAAATATCCGAATCAGAGATGGAATAGAATAGTAGTCCAAACAGGTATTTGGTTTCAGGTTTTATCCGGGAGGCTGTTTTCTGACCCAATGCACCCAAAAGGAGATAATAATAATGCTATTCAGGATCTCACATTTTTGACGACTTAGAATTCATTCCACTTTCTCCCCAGGTTCCAGCGTAATCCGGCTCCTATATATGAACTAATCTGGTCCCGATCATTTAATCCACTTTCTTTCTTACGGTATTGGTAAAATACATCAAAAAATAATCCGTGTTTCAACTGATAATTCAAATCCACACCAACCATCGTAATGTCTGTTTGCACGCCCTGGGTTATGACGTTTCCGTAGTTACTAAGCCGGCCTTCATCGCTGGCAAGGAGAATATTTGATCCCCAGTTCAAGGTGTCCTGATCTTCTCCCGTTTTCATTTTCAAGGCTCTGAAGATGAAAAACCACCGGTCAGACGGCTGATAAGTGATCCTGACAATTGATTCACGAAAATTGGCTCCCAGAGGATGTGCCAGTCCCTGGTTATAGTGACTGTAGTGAGCAATACCAGTTCGATGAGAATAGGTGTAGGGACGCACTACATTGTGCTCCAGCTGGAGATCTAAATGAGAAATCCCGAACAAATCAAGAACTTTGGACCCCATTTGCAGGGCATATTTATTTGCCCACCATCCATCTCGGGCTCTTATTTCACTTATTTTAAATTCATCAAGTACAAATTGGCTATAGAGCGAAATCCGCCTCCACAAGTTGTACTTTAGGTCGATACCAATTAAGACATTGTCCGGGCTTCCTATGGAACCTTCGACAGTTCGATATAGAATAACCGGATTAAGATATTGGAGTTCAAATTGATCTTCGCGGGCAAAAACGACTGTTTCGAATAAGCCCACATATAAATTTTGAAGTATTTTCAGGCTTAGGTAATGTGCGGCAAAATACTTCTTCGGAAGCAATTGATCTCCCGATCCTCTTCGTCCCTGCAACAACTCACCAAAGATATTTTCATAGTGAAATCGCCAGACCCGGGTATTTAATTTTAAATAAAAATAATCGGTAGTAAAATCGGACAAAAGCAGGGATCGGATTCCATTGCCAATAAAATGCCTTCCATGACCAAGTTCTACTTGAACGTGTTTTGAAATGCTGGTCCCAACGTAGGCATTTGCCAATAGAAAGTCAACACCGTTATTAAAATCAAAAATGCTGCTTCTATACGTTTTATAAAAACCCGCCCCTGGAACGGCATTAAATTTACTCCTGAAAGTACTGACATAGTTCGGATAGCGTGCCTGACTTTCCAGAACTTCGGTACGAAAATATACTTTATCATCAATCGAACCACGGATTGAAATACCGCGCTGATTTTCAAATAACAAAAAGTCATCATCTTTTTCCTTAGCGAGTCGAAAATTAAGTAATGGATTAATTCTAAGAGTAAACTCCGGTGAGTTAATCTCAAACATATGCGCAGGCGTAGTATAAAAATGTTTCAGAAAAGGATTCTGACTTCGCTGTGGCTTTAAGCCCGATTGTATGTTGGCGCTGTAAGTATAGAAGGTCTGACTGCTATCAATATACTGCTCAGTGAAAAGTTGCTCGTCTTTATCAACGTACCACTCATTGTTTTGATTAATGAGCCATTGCAAATCACCATAGTCTAATTTTGATAAATTAGGATAGAGAGAGTCAATGGTCAACACCAGATGCGCAATATCTTTTCTTGCGATTCCTTTCACCGAAAAATGCAAATTGGAGGGATTATTAAATAAGACATCAAATCGGTCCAACCAATGGTAAGGAATGTCGTTGAATGGTAAATAGGCACTTTGAGACCAGGTGGATGCCGGAGCAAGTAAACAGAAGAAGAAAAAACACTTAATTTTATTTGTCAAAGGATTACGATTTAAAATGCATCAGAAATTCTTTAATAGTCTCTTGAAATTCCCGTTCATCTCCCAGAAATTGTACATAAGCAGGTAAAACAAAAACAGGCATTTTTTCCCTTCGGAGAAATTCCGAATGTTTCTCAAGTCTGACTGCGTCCTTTTCTGTGGTTATAATTAACTTATTCTCCTCATTGATTGTTTCAAACTGGTTCTTTAATTGCGCAATTTCGTAACTACTGAAATCATGGTGATCTTCATATTCCATAATTTTTACTCCCGATACCTGTGATTCGAGATAATGAAGCAGGAAATCTGTATTTGCAATTGCGCTGATCACCAGAACATGCATATTCTGTTCCAGTTTAATTTGTATATGGGGGAATAAAAAGTGATAGATAGGCTTATAATGGTAGGTGGTGAAAAACACTTTCTGATGACTCTGGAGTTTAATTTTATCTGTTATTTCATCTTTTTCTGATTGAGTACAGGTTAAAGGACATTTTGTGATTAATATGATGTCGGCTCG
>JBGTCB010000929.1:0-2966 GCA_041748995.1 Saprospiraceae bacterium
GTCCCGGTCGGTTCTCTGGCCCCAGGTAGCAATATAAATAAAACCAGAACTATTTACCCACTGGAAATTGTTTTCACCTTAGCTAACTTAGCAGTGACCAGAGCAGGAAGAGCTCCTGGTGCAATGCGGGAGGAGACTGTCAGGTGCAGTTGCGTGGGAGGCAGGGTGAATTCCCCCCTATCTGACCCGATTGTAGGCATTTAAATAGAAATGTAATAATTTTCTAATCAAATCTTACTATGAAAAAATTCAGCGTATTTCTGATTTCAATTATTGTTCTTCTGATTACCTCTTGTGATAAAGAAGAATCTATGTCTGCTCTTTACCTGGATAAGGTAAGTGGATATGTACAAAAAGGTCCCTTTCTAAATGGAACCACGATATCTGTTTATGAGTTATCAAATAATCATTTGCCAACCGGAAGAATTTACACATCTCAGATTTTAGATAATATAGGTTCGTTCGAATTTAAGAATTTATCATTGACTTCTGAGTATGTTGAATTGATCGCAAATGGATTTTATTTTAATGAAGTTAATAATGAAAGTTCATCCGCTCAATTGACACTTTATGCATTATCTGATCTTACGGATAAAACAACTTTAAATGTTAATGTTCTCTCACATTTAGAGAAGAGGAGAGTTGAATTTTTAATTTCAAATGGAATTTCTTTTAATGATGCGAAAAAGCAAGCCCAATCAGAGATACTTAAAATATTTGAAATCCAAAAAATAGATATAATTGAATCTGAGGATTTAGATATATCTCACACAGGTGAAGATAATGCAATACTGTTAGCCATATCTCTGATTTTGCAAGGATATCTGCCTGTCTCTGATTTATCTGAATTACTTGCAAATATAAGTACGGACATTCTTGAGGATGGGATATTAAATAGTAATTCTCTTGGTGAAATATTAATTAATAATGCTACTGTTTTACAAACAGATGAAATCAGGAATAATCTTGAGAGTAGATATGAATTTTTAGGGATGGATATTGGTATTCCTGAATTCGAAAAATTTGTAAAACAATTTATTGATAGTACTGAATATATTGCCACTAATCATATAACATACCCTACTGTGGTTCATTCTAAAATTAATATCCTCGTTGATTCCTCTTTTATTATGATACCGGGAATAACATATTCAGTAGGAGCATACTTACCGATTGGAACCTCAATTAAAGTCATTTGTAAGCCAACATACAATGTTGATTGGGGAGCATTTGGTGTTTCTATTTTTGAAGCAATTGGCTTTACCCTTGAGAATAATTATCCTGATAATATTACAATGACTGCAAAAGGGAATGATGAAACGGTGACTGTTCCGGTCATGTTTGGGGAATCAGCTCCCGTAAGTCCAACAAGTATTGATTTTGTTATCTATGAAAACAATTCAGAAGACTATACAAGACTAAAGACGGTAACGACATTTTGATAATATTAACTGCCATTTAATGGTCTGCAAGACCCGGTTTGAAGCCTCCCGACGATAGATATCGGATTATTTATTCATTCACCAACCTTTTCAATACCCCCGGGCTGGATACCGATGCAAACGTGGATCATGGGAAAATCGCTGTAAAAATGATCATAAAATCGTAGCTTGTCAGGATGTTAAACGAACCAAACTTTCCACTTTATGAGACTAGTATCATTCTTAATCCTCCTCGTTCCCGCTCTTGCATCCGCTCAAAACGGCCCCTACAGCATCAACGAGCAGGGATACCTGCTACTGGAAGCTGAGAATTTGCCCCATAGCAACCTTTGGGAGTTTATACCCATGGAGGCCGGAAAAAACTGCACTGGTATTGGCTACCTGAAATATGTAGGCCCGGTGACCGGAAGTGGCCATGGACAGGAGATAGACACTGAAGGTAAGCTACAGGGAAATCCTGAGAACTGGATCGTGATTCCGGTTGAAATAAAAGCCGCTGGCAGATATCGGATCAACTTGCGAAACCACCATCTGCATAAAGATGGAGACAACGATATTTGGGTACATATCAAAGGATGGCCGTTGCCAATCCGGAGGGTGGGAGACCATGCCGTGGATTCTTTTCAGTGGCTTACCTGGGGGCCTGAGTATACGTACTGGGACATTGACGAACCGGGCTTGTACGAGTTTTACATAGCAGGCAGGTCTCACGGATTTGGCATTGATAGAATTGCTATCTATAGCGAAGAAGCTCCCATTAACCTGCTTCACCGCACGGCCAAAACCGATAACTAATTTGCTTAGGGGTGCTGACCTGCCTGGTTTCGATCCGAAAGAAGTGTAAAGAACTTGATCATGCTTTCCTCTAATGCAGGGATGGAAAGTCGACAGCGAGTTTGATCTGCGCGGACTGTGCCCGTCCACCGTTTGGAACTATACCCTGCCCGAAATCATCTTTACAACTTCCGGCATTTGCAGCACCATTTACGACAGCTCCATCTACTGCTGCGGCAGCATACCTACCAGTCACCAGGCTGGGTGCTCATGGCGGAGAGGAGGGGAGGGGGAGAGGGTAGCATGTTCTCAGATAAAAAGGCACAACAGAAAGTAGCTATCACGCGGAACAAAGCTGCGAACCACCCGTCCCTAAACATTCTATCCCTTATTGTACCTCCACAATAAAAAATTATAATTAATGTTGAAACCGGTTAGAATCAGGGTATATGTCGGAGACTGTCACGTATGGTTCCTCGGGAAGGAGAGGTGAAATTCCTTTGTATGCCCGATTAAGGGTCCATTGTAAGACGACTACCAAAACTATAAAATATTTCAAACTATGAAAAATAACAGTATCACATTGACTGAAACAGAGGAGGATGATTTAAATGCATTTTTTCAATTTCAGCTTGACAAAGAAGCAAATTTTTTGGCAGCCTTCACCTCTAAAGATTCAAACGATAAATCGGCTTACCTGGCAAAATATACAAAATTTTTAACTGATCCGACTATACATATGCGGACAAT
>JBGTCB010000930.1:0-7794 GCA_041748995.1 Saprospiraceae bacterium
ACTCGATGACCACATCGTAAACACCTCCCATCGTCTCGATTCCCAATGACAAAGGAGTAACATCCAAAAGTAAAACATCCTGTACCTCGCCACTTAAGACCCCACCCTGTATTGCAGCTCCTACGGCGACAACTTCGTCGGGGTTAACACTCCGGTTTGGTTTTTTACCAAAAAAATCTTCCACTGCTTGCTGTATGCGGGGTATCCTGGTTGATCCACCTACCAGGATGATCTCATCGATGTCCGATTTTGACAATCCGGCATCTTTCAGTGCCGCTTCACATGGTCCTAAAGTTCGGCTGACCAGACCGTCTGCCAGTTGCTCAAATTTGGCCCGGCTTATCTTTTGTACAAGGTGCTTAGGGACTCCGTCTACTGCCGTAATATAGGGTAGATTGACTTCAGTCTCGGATGCAGATGAAAGTTCAATTTTAGCCTTTTCTGCTGCATCTTTCAACCGCTGCAAAGCCATTGGATCTTTCCTCAGATCCATATTTTCTGTCGATTTAAAACTCTCGGCCAGATGATTGATTAATACCTGATCAAAATCATCACCTCCCAGGTGCGTATCACCGTTGGTTGATTTTACTTCAAAAACACCATCTCCGAGCTCGAGAATCGAGATATCAAAAGTACCTCCACCAAGGTCAAATACCGCGATCGTAGAATCCTGACCTTTCTTGTCCATGCCATACGCCAATGCGGCAGCAGTAGGTTCATTGATAATCCTGCTAATTTTTAATCCGGCGATTTCACCTGCTTCCTTGGTAGCCTGTCGCTGAGAATCATTAAAATAAGCCGGTACTGTAACAACAGCTTCAGTCACTTCGCTACCCAGATAATCTTCGGCTATCTTTTTCATTTTCTGCAGGATCATTGCACTGATTTCCTGAGGCGTATAAGGGCGGCCCTCAATATCGATCCGGACAGTGTCATTATCTCCCTTGGTAACTTTGTAAGGAACCCTTCCAGCTTCCTCAGTGACTTCGGAATAGCGGGATCCCATAAATCGCTTAATCGAAGAAACAGTCCTGACGGGATTGGTGATGGCCTGTCTTTTCGCCGGGTCTCCGATTTTTCGCTCTCCGTTGTCCATAAACCCTACTACAGATGGTGTAGTCCTCCTACCTTCATCATTGGGTATTACCACCGGCTCATTCCCCTCCATTACTGCCACACAGGAGTTTGTCGTTCCCAGGTCAATTCCAATTATTTTTCCCATTTATTCTATTTTAATCAATTTTAATATGAGTTTGCACTTTTATGGACTCAATTTGAATGCCAACAGGATTTTTTTCACATTTAGTCAGATGATTTGTCATAATTACTTGAAAATGCAAGTCACCCGATCAAAACCGCATGACAAATCGTCATAAAATTTAAGATGTCGCATTATTCTTAGCCAGTACGCACGTGCATGCTGATGCGATCGCTCAGTTTGAAGGAAAACGAATCAAGATAAAGCGCCATTACCGAGGAAACGATGTCAGCAAATGTTGATTGGATGGATAACCTATTGTTGAAATTGCTGATGGAACTGGTAAAAAGGAGGATCATATATATCTCTTAAAACAAAGTGTTGCTTTTATTAACTTTCCGGCTTTTTAGATCAACCAATGTCAGTCAACAAAGAAATCAAGAGAGTCACTGTCCATACCCTTAAAAGTATGAAGGAAGATGGAGAGAGAATTAGCATGCTCACGGCTTACGATTACTCTATGGCCAGGATTCTGGATGAAGCAGGCATCGATGTCCTGCTGGTAGGTGATTCAGCTTCCAATGTTATGGCGGGGCACGAAACAACCCTTCCGATAACCTTAGATCAAATGATCTACCATGCGAGTAGTGTGATCAGGGCCATCCATCGATCGCTGGTGGTAGTCGATTTACCGTTTGGCACTTATCAGGGAAACAGCCGGAAGGCGTTGGCATCCGCCATTCGCATTATGAAGGAAGCGGGAGCCCATGCTGTAAAGTTGGAAGGCGGTATGTCTGTGCAGAATTCCATCAAACGCATCCTGAAGGCTGGTGTTCCCGTAATGGGTCACCTGGGGCTTACTCCTCAATCCATTTATAAATTCGGGACTTATGTGGTACGTGCAAAAGAAGATGAAGAAGCCGATCAACTGAGGAAAGATGCGAAACTATTAGAATCCATTGGTTGTTTTGCTATCGTGTTAGAGAAAATCCCCAGTAAGTTGGCTAAAGAAGTTGCTGAGTCTGTTTCAATCCCGATTATTGGAATTGGTGCCGGACCCGATGTCGACGGCCAGGTACTGGTCACTCATGATATGCTCGGCATTACTAAAGAATTCAGACCCAGGTTCTTACGAGTTTACCTCGATTGTTATGATCAAATTAAAGCAGCAGCGAAACAATATCTCGATGATGTCAAAAGCCGGGATTTTCCTAATGAAAATGAAGCCTATTAGATTCAAGGGCACCTCTATCAACCTCGTTCATGGCAAAAACATTTTTCTTCGAAAATTTATTTAATAATATGCTTCGCCTTGCTTCGTTGATCGCCTGCCTGGCAGGCCATGGCAGACAGGTCAGTCAGATAGCTACGGCTATCTTTCTTTCTCCAGCCTTGTCTGGCATGCATCTTTAAATTTTTACTCATTCAGAGGTGAATAGAGGTACCCTCAAGTTAAACATTTGAATATCGGTCATTTGAAAAATGGAATGTCGAATAAGATAAAAATTCTCGCTGCCATCCTGACTTTGCTGTTCCTCATTTTGGGAGCAGCCGGCTATCAGGTATACCGCTGGGTTCAACAACCCAACGTGGGAATCACCACTGCAAAGGTGATATATATTCCCACCGGCTCAGGTTTGAATGATCTCGTGAATGTTTTGGATACGGCGGAGATTCTGAAACGAATCCATTCATTTCAAAAAGTAGCTGGTTGGATGAGTTTCGGAGAAAACGAGGTGTTGCCTGGGAAATATACAATCCAACCTGGCTGGAGTAACCGTGAATTAATTAACCTTCTGCGTTCCGGGAGGCAAACACCGGTAAACCTGGTCATTAATAATGTACGCACTCTACCTGATCTGGCTGCAAAAATCGCCTTGCAAGTCGAGTCAGACTCTCTGAAAATCGTCCGGCACCTTTCAGACTCACTAACCTGGAAAAAGTATGACCTCTCTCAGGAAACTCTAATGACACTATTCATTCCCAATACCTACCAGGTCTATTGGACCGACGAACCGGAAGCAATAACCGATCGTCTTAAGAATGAACATAATCGATTCTGGTTGACGAATAACCGGAATGAAAAAGCAAAAGAATTGAATCTCACCCCTCAGGAAGTTTATACCCTGGCTTCCATCGTTGAAAGAGAAACACAGGCGAAATCAGAGAGGCCAACTGTAGCCGGCTTGTATCTAAACCGACTGAAAAATTCGATTCCGTTGCAGGCAGATCCAACGGTTGTTTTTGCCACCGGCATTTATGATCTGCGCAGGGTATTAATTAAACATCTTGAAATCGAATCTCCTTTTAATACCTATAAACACCGGGGGTTGCCACCAGGTCCGATCTATATGCCTTCCATAGAAAGTCTGGATGCGGTTTTAAATGCCGAAGATCATAATTATCTATACATGTGTGCCCGTCCGGACAACAGTGGACTGCATGCATTTGCTCCAAATCTGACAGCTCATAATATCAATGCAGCCAGATACCGTCAATGGCTCAATGAACGGGGAATTAAATAGATTGTCGCGAATAGAAAAATTATTAATTGAGTTTTTGATCAAATCAGAATGGAACAAGCGCTGAGTATATTTATTTCAGAAAATAATTTATGTACCAAGAGGGACCGTATTCTCCTTGCGGTGAGCGGAGGGGTTGATTCGATGGTTCTTATGCATTTATTCCATCAATTGGGATTTAAGATTGGAGTGGGTCATTGCAATTTTAAATTGCGGGAAAAAGTTTCGGATGAAGATGCTGAATTTGTAGCCCAAAAAGCTGCTTCCTTTCAGTATCCTTATTATGGCACATCTTTCGATACAAAAACCTATGCCAAGGAACATGGAGTAGGGATCCAGGAAGCTGCCCGTAATCTGCGATATACCTGGTTTTCACAGATCATGGAAGAAAATGGTTACAATTTATTGGCTGTAGCGCATCATCAGGACGACCAGATTGAAACGGTTTTTCTCAACATGGTCCGCGGAACCGGTATATTTGGGCTGCAGGGAATGCACCCTAAAAGACATCATATAATCCGTCCGTTTTTATTTGCGACAAAAGAAGAAATAAAACACTACGCCCGGTTGCACGGAATCGAATCCAGGGAAGATGCCAGTAATAAGGAGTCAGTCTATAGAAGAAATTATTTCCGGAATAAGTTAATCCCGGCAATCGAAGAAAGAATTCCTTCCTTTAAAAGAAGAATGTCTGAAAATATTTTAATCTGGCAAAAAAGTGCCAGGCTTCTCAGTGGACTACTCAATGAGGAATTGGAACTGAGAAGGAAAAATGAGGGAGATTACATCACTCTTGATACGGATAAAATTGAAGAATCTTTAAGAGATCTGGTCGTTTTCGAATGGCTGAGACCCTATGGCTTTAATTATTCTCAGGTCGGTCAAATGATTGAAACTCTCGAAAACGGTCATTCCGGAAGACTCTTCTATAGTGCTAAAAACCGGATAACAACCGACCGTAAAAAATTGGTTTTAGCAACTAAATCAGCTGAAGAGACAAAAGTGCTTTTGATTCATAAAGATGACAAAACCATCAACCTGAACAATGGGCAACTGGATTTTGTACTGATGAACCACCTGGTTAATGATCTTGCTGAAAATGAAATGATCGCCTATCTCGATGCCCAAAAAATAAACTTTCCCCTAAAACTGCGCAAATGGCATTCTGGTGATATTTTTCATCCTCTTGGCCTGGATGGGAAAAGCCAAAAAATGAAGAAGTTCTTTAATAATCGAAAATTTAATACTTTTCAAAAAGAAGATCAATGGTTGCTATTGTCCAATGATGAAATCTGCTGGGTAATTGGTCAACGGATTGATGAACGCTTTAAAGTGGAGTCCAATACCAAATACCTCTTAAAGGTCACCTGGACCCCCATGTAAATCCCCGAATTCATCTTTTTTATGCAATTTTGCATCTCATGGACATAGGTCAGGTTTTTGATGAAATACAGGAACAGTATACCCAAAAAATGATTCGTTGGGTTCCTCATTACCAGGAGTTGATCCATTTGCTGGCAACTTCATTTCCGGATGATTTTTCTCCTAAGAAAGTCCTGGACCTGGGGTCTGGCAATGGAAATATTACGGCTACACTCCTACCTGTTTTTTACAACGCTCAATTTATTTTGCTTGACGCCAGCAACAGGATGTTGGAAGAGGCTCAGGAACGTTTTTCAGAATATTCCTTTGAATATAAGCAAGGTATGATGCAGGAGGTGCACTTTGAGGATGCCAGCCTGGATTTGATCACCGCATCTTTTTCGTTGCATCACCTTGCCGGTCAGCAAAAAAAATCCATAATTGATGCAGCTTACCGATGGCTGGCACCTGGAGGTTATTTTTCATACGCCGACCTTTTTATTAATAAGAATGATCCGGAGCATGAAACATTTCTTGAAATCTGGAGGCAATTTGTCATCAATCACGGGGTAGATGGTGATTGGGAGTATTTATCAGACCACTATGACCGCTATGATTTTCCCGATAACTTAGTCACCCAACTCCAATGGCTGAGAGCCCTCCAGTTCCGTGAAATCAAGTTGGTTATTCTCGATCAATATTGGGTTTATATTGGGGCGAGGAAATAATGTTTTCAGTGGTACTGGTTGATCAAGGTTTTTGATATTCCGGCATAACACCAAGATGCTTACTGCAGCACTATAGATAAAGGGCACCTCTATTAACCCCATTCATGGTAAAAACAATTTTCATTCGAAAATTTATTCAATAATCTACTTCGCCATACTTCGTTGATCGTCAGTCAGAGAGCTACGGCTATCTTCCTTCCTCCGGCCTTGTCTGGCTTGCATCTTATTGAATTTTTACTCATTCAGAGGTAAATAGAGGTGCCCTAAAAATAAAATTTCTTTAATTAACCCGGATCCTTGTGTACCTTGTACTTAACAGCGCTGACTGGATCGAACGAAAAATCGGTCACGCAGGAACAAATGTCTTGCGTAAAGTTTTTGGTATTATCCTGCTCGCAATCGCCGTCAAGATATTTAAGACGCACTTATTTGGAATTGCGTAACCGCGATAAAGAGCTTATTCTTTTTGTTTCACGGAAACCTTTGGAGGAATTAAGTAATATAAAACCGGAGTTACCAAACGGCTTAGCAATGTCGAACTAATCAAGCCACCAATTAATACAATAGCCAGAGGGCTTATTAAAGGGCTCCGTTCCAGTACCAAAGGCGTCATGGCACCAATCGCTGTCAGGGAGGTCAGCAGAATGGGTAGAAAACGTGTCTCCGCACCATCCATGACTGCTTTGTAAAGATCCATTCCATCCTCCCTGAGTTTATTGGTATAATCCACCATTAATATCGAATTTTTTATCTCAATCCCTGCCAGGGCAATAATTCCAATGGTTGCCACAAAAGAGAGAGTCTCTCCTGCGATCCATAAAGCAATCAATGCACCAATGAAGCCCATTGGAATTACACTCAGAACTATCAGAGTTGATTTAAAGGTTCTGAACTCAAGGATAAGAATAGCCAAAAGCCCGAAAACTGTGAGGATAATGATTGTTTCAATGCCACCAAAAGATTCCTCCCTGGATAGCCGTTCACCAGCCGCCATTAACCGATACCCTGATGGGAGGGAAATATCCTGATTAATCCGATCAATAATCTGGTCTGTCATTTGATCGGTATTAAATCCGGTTTGCACAAAACTGCTAACCTGACTATATCTTTCCTTATTGTAATGGCGGATTACGGGTGGTGCTGCATCCAAAGAAATAGTGACAATGGAGCGAAGTGGGACAAGGGATCCGCCCAAAGTAGTGACATGAATCCGATCAAAATTTTCCAGGGCATTGAGCATATTCTGACGAATGGAAACCCGAACTACAAGCTCATCACCTGTCTTTGGCCTCAATTCGCTTATGTCCAAACCAGCAATTGCCAGACGAACTGTTTTTGCTACCTCAGCAGTAGTCAAACCATACAAACCGGCCTTGTCCTTATCAATGCGAATACTGAATTCAGTTGTTTTGTATTTAAGATCATTTCCCACATACAGGCTCCCTTCAGTAGCTCGAAAAATGCTTTCCATCTTCTCACTCAACACTTCGAGCGTATCCAGATCATCTCCAATGATTCGCATTTCAATGGGAGCACTGACGGGTGTACCCTGCTGGAACCGACGCACTTCGATCTGGGCACCGGCATATCCCTTCAACTCCTCCCGCAGTTCATCAGCAAACGCAGCTATCTCCGGTACTTCGGTTTCATCTGCCAGGAAAACCATCACCTGTCCTACATTATCGGAACTTTGTTTCTGAAACTCATTGTAGTATATCCTGGGATTACCTTTTCCGGCATTAGCCGCCAATCTTTCAACTCCGGGTTTTGTCAACAGATATTTTTCAATTTTACGAATGACTTTATCGGTATGCTGGAGATTACTTCCCGGTTCGGTCTCTACATCAATGATCACAATAGGTTTTTCCGAGGCAGGAAATAAACTCAACCCTAATTTAGGCAGGATCAGAAAAGATGCTCCAAAGATCAATGCAGCACTAATGAGCGTTATTGCAGAATGTCTGACGCACCAGACCAGCAGTTT
>JBGTCB010000931.1:0-2120 GCA_041748995.1 Saprospiraceae bacterium
TTTTTCTTCGGAAGAGAAATAGTCAGCGAATTTCGATGCTTCCGCTTCTTTTCCTTTCACAATAGAGCTTCTTAATGTGCCGTGTCTTTGAAAATCATTGCGCAGCGACTGCCTTACCCACGGCAACTCCGCTATACGTTCTGATAAAATGTCGGAAGCACCCGCCAGAGCGCCTGCGGTGTCCTTTACTTCGGTCGATAGATACCTTCTGGTCAAAATTTCCGGAGATTGATCGCTTTGTTTCCAGATGTCATCTGCAAGGGGTTCAAGCCCCAATTCTTTGGCTACCGTAGCCCTGGTCTTTCTTTTCTTTTTAAAGGGCAAGTACAAATCCTCCAGTATGCTTAAATCTTCCGCTAGGGCGATTGATGTTTCGAGATCTGCGGTCATTTTTCCCTGACCTTCGATTATAGATCTTATGAATTCTTTACGATGAGTCAATTCCCTGATCTGGGCCAGGGTAGCTTCGATCTGCCGTAACATGACTTCATCAAGACCTCCAGTAGCTTCTTTGCGATATCGGGCGATAAAAGGAATCGTGGCACCATCTTCAAAAAGTTGATGGACCGAATTGACCGACTTGATGGAAACCCCCAGTCTGTTTGCAACACTTTGATTGGATATCGATGTCATGGTGTCAAAGATATTCAATTTGGTCTTTAGCTAATTCGTCTGATGGTCAGTCCTTAGTCAGTTACGACCCGGAAGCTTCCTCTCTCACTGCGTCAGAAAGCGACGATTTACGGGTTGAAATTTTTCAGCGTGTTAGAAAGTGTGGGTGAGTCCAATATTCAGTACTTCCCGGAATTGAGTACGTGGGCCCTGATGACTGGTCGTATCCGGCGAAACTTCTCCTTGTGTCCCGGGGATGTCAAAGAGAACATCTTCATCATAAATTAGCTGAGTTAGCAGATTAACGCTGAATAATTTATTGATTTTAAAATTCAACTTATTTTCAATATTCATATCAATCGCACCGAAATTATCGAGGTGATTGGTAAAGAATGTTCCGATCGTGTGAAGATAAATATTGGTCATAATCTGCTTCTTTACTTCAAATCTAAGCAACGAACCAAACTCATACCGGGTATTTCTTCCTTCCTCAATTCCCGGCAGATACTGATTGACAAGTGTACGATCCTGTACTATGGTAAGCTTACTATTGATGGGAGAGTAATAGAGACTCAGCCATTTATCTTTGGTAATGTAATCGATACCTGAACCAAGGTTAAAATAGGCCGGAGCCATAAAGTTCCCAATTCTCTTACCCCGTTCACCATTCTTGCCAACCTCATAGATATCGTGTATCCGGGTTCTGAAATTAAAAAGACCGGTAAATTTTAGGTGGGGTGAAAAACCAATGCCATATTTGGAATCCAACTCAAGATGATCATCGTTTTTCTGTACGGGAAGATCAGCCATCTTAATCACCCCATAACGCATTTGAAACCGGGTGTCCCAGGTTCTTTTTTCCTTCTTGTAGTTGGCCATAAAATCTACCGTGCTTCCCATTGCAACCGAACTCAACCCACCGCCTTTAAAGTACTGGCTGTAACTATGCTGTGAAAAAAACAAACCGGTTGTGGTCTTCGATACCCAATAGGAGGTATCTTTAACAGGTATCGTGTACTTTACCACATCAGCAAAAGCAGTATAAGCCATGTGACAAGAAATGAGGATCAGGCTGATTCTTTTGACAAGTGTGTTCTTCATTCAGGTTCAAGTTTTTTCTGTCGTGGGGATCGACAAAGAACTCAGAGATTATACGTTTTAGATGGATAATTATTATCTTGCCTTTCAGAGAAATGATTTTTAATATGATCTACAGATCTAACTAAGTTTCGAATCAGAGGCTTATTTCAAATTATTTAAAGGTCATTTACTTTGAAAACAAAATACTATATTGCCTTCTATTGCTTAGACCCAATACCGGATATAACGACTGCTGCAAAATTTTACAAATAATTATAAAATCAAATATGAAAAATTGGTATCCCTCAATAATACTCCTGACTATTCCATTACTGGCAGGTACGTCATTTTCATTAGCAAAGGAAGAAGTGAAGGATGAGGTTTTGAAACATGTCGTACTGTTCAAATTTAAGGACAGCTCATCTGAA
>JBGTCB010000932.1:0-3959 GCA_041748995.1 Saprospiraceae bacterium
CAGGTGTCTTTGGTGCCATTACAGCGTGATGAGGAGAATGATCCTCGACTTTATAGTGTTAATCAGGGTATTGGTAAAAAGTTGTTGGAAAAAATATCCAGTAGTGTCGATATGGATCGTGCCCGGTTAGTCGTGAGGAATGAGGAGGCAGAGGTCTTTCATAAAGATCGTAGGGAGGAAGTACCGGCGTTAGAACTGGCCTGGGAAACAACTGGCTTTTCGAAGCCGGAAAGTGCTGTTTACGATATCAGCCGGAATTTTATTTATGTAAGTAATATCAATGGTGATTCACCAAAAGGTGCGACAGATGGCGATGGATTTGTGTCACGCGTGCATCCGGATGGTCGGATCGAGCAATTGAAATGGATTTCCGGACTCAATGATCCAAAGGGTATGGATATCCGGGATGATACGCTTTGGGTTAATGATATTAATAATGTGGTGAAAATCAATTTATCTGACGGTAGGATCTTAAAAAGATTTGAAATACCTCAGGCAGTCTTTCTTAATGACATTTCAGTTTCGCCGGATGGTGTTGTTTTTACCAATGATGCAGACGGACACCAAACATTTTTTTTAAAAGGGGATCACTTTACTTTGTTTTGGGCAGATGTAGACAAGGGCAGGCCCAACGGTATATGGGCTGAAAAAGACCGCTTATTAATCGCGACTTCAAATTCACATCAATTGTTGTCGGTTGATCGAAGCAGCCGAAAACCTACTTTACTTCATGACGAAATTGGCCGGGGAGATGGTATTGAAGCTGCGGGACCAAACGATTATTTTGTGTCTGATTATTCGGGGAGGATCTTTTATTTTTCACCGATGCAATATATGTACACCCTGTTGGATCGGAGAGACAAACATCATACTGCAGATTTTGAATATATAAAGAGTAAGAAATTATTGGTTGTTCCTACCCATAGGATCAATTCTCTCCAGGGTTATGAGGTAAGTTGGAAAGATGAAAAGGAGTCAAAGAAAATGTAGGCGCTAATATTTATTGATTTATTTATTATCAAAAACTTAGGGTTCTTGGTTATATAAAGTGAGGTATGTGCAAATAATGCATTTGTTGGATAAGCCGCAGAATATAGATTCTGCTCTCTCCTTCAACACCGAGAGAGGAAGATCTATATCTTCCGGCTAAGAAATAAATAGGGAACATAGAATGACCCACTAAATATGGACAAGAGCCAAACTTACAAGTTGATTCTGATGAATATTATGTCTATCAAATTACGATCAAAGGATCAGCTGGCTTTTTTACAAATTGCTATCTGGCTATTTCTGTTTGCCAATCCTGCTTGGTGTCAGTCGATCCCGGAAGAAAAAAATGGTTATGTCGAAGTGGAGGCAGAGGCTTTTGAAAGTCAGGAACTGGATGCGATAAGGAAGTGGTATCTGATCAGTGCAGAGTCACCGGCAGCTCAGATAACTGATCCCGAAATATACCAGCATGCCAGTGGAGGGAGCTATATTCAGATACTTCCTGATACCCGGAAAACACATGATGACAAATTGATACATGGTGAAAATTTCAGTAATGAACCAGGCAAAATTGCCGTGCTTCATTATCGGGTTAAATTTAATAATCCAGGGAAATACTATGTTTGGGTCCGGGCATTTTCAACGGGTAGCGAAGACAATGGCTTGCATGCAGGCATCAATGGAGAATGGGTAGAGAGCGGACAGCGCATGCAATGGTGTGATGGTAAAAACCAGTGGACCTGGGCCAGTAAGCAACGCACGACCGAAGAACATTGCGGAGTAGAAAAACTGATTTATCTCCAGGTCGATAAACCAGGAATTCACACAATTTCATTTTCTATGCGGGAGGACGGATTCGCATTTGACAAATGGGTCATGTCTACAGCTTACCAGGTCCCGAATTAGATTCACCCCGTTCAATATAATGCAACCTCCAGAAACAGCCTGTGATCAGACCTGACACCGATCAATGATCAAATAATTCCATAAACGAGCTCGTAAAGTGATATCCTGACGGATTGCAATGCACTTCAGGCAAATTATTCCTTTGATTTGTCTTCATTGGCCTTCTTTTGTTGCTCAGAAACCCAGCGATGCCTTGTTGCGTTCAGGTTCGGGTCTTCTCCCTTCCAGACCCACAATCGGATAATGCCGTCCTGGTGGGCAGACACCATATAATTCCCTGTACGGTTAAAATGAATGTACTCAGCACCGTCATTAGCAAAAACCTGAGCTGCCACCTGTACTTCGTCACCCGCTGATTCGAAAATATCCTTCTTCCTGAAAATATTAATATAGGAACCATGACCGGAAGTAATTAAATATTCTCCATTCGGATGCCAGGTTAATGATTCCTCTTTTCTACCGCGGTAATTAAATCTTTTAATGAGTTCTCCCTTTCTCCAGTCCCACACATAGACATTCCCTCCAAATCCTGCAGCGGCGATGAACTGTCCATAGGGACTAAAATCGGCAGTTACAAATTTCACAAAGCTTTCTGCTTTTAAAGACTGGATTTCTTCCATGGTTTCTGTACGGAATACTTTGACAAAGCCATGACCCGCAGCCAGGATAAATTGATCGTCATCCGTAAACATGATCTCATTGATGGTGCCACCTAAATCTTTCTTAAAGATTTCTTTTCCATCCGGCATTTCAAAAACCTTTATCCAGGCTTCGGTTTTCTCTCCTGATGCTGTCTTGACCAGCTTTCCTTCTTCACCGGTTACCAGTAACATCTTATGATTTGCCCAGGCTAAACCATCAATCCCTTGCTCATGCAGTATCTCTTTAAATAACTTACCACTTTCAGCCTCCCAAATCTGAACCAGGTGATCTTCACTGGCAGAGGCAACATATTTACCATCGAATGTCCATCCCACCCGCTCTATTTCCTGCTCCGTATATTGCCGCCATATTTCCGCACCATCGGAAGTACGCCACAGAATGATTGAGTTGTCAAATTTACTTCCACTGACAATAAATCTACCATCCGGTGAAAATTCAGCACTTTCGATACTGCCCAACTCTCCATAGATATCGGCCACTCTGGACCACACTTCATGCAGCCTGACAGACGCATCCGGATACAACACCTGACCAGATAAAAAGCAAGGGAAAAGGAGTAAGGCGCCATTTAAAAATAAGTATTTCATAATTTAGATTGTATTAATAATCACTAGCGTCCAAAACGTTTTCAATTAAAAATAACATCCTTATGGATATGTATATTAGATTTTTGTTCATTATTGCGTGCCTGTCTAGCGCCAGATAGACCCAAAAAACGAACGTCTCGTCGCTATAGGCCGTTGGGAGATTGTTTAACTGTGGAATTGTTTAATCGTTTAACCGTAACCACCCCCCTAACTTCTGATTGAACATCAACGCTCCCAGAAATAAAGCAACGACTTTACCTTAGACAAGCATTTAACGCTCCCATCCACAAGTGCAATGGCCTACCAAAGACCTTTGTAAAAGGTCTAAGACCGGCCTTAAGGCTAAGCCGTTAGGAAGATTGTTTAACTGTGGAATTGTAGAATTGTTTAACTGTTTCTTCCGAAGAAATGGGGTTCCTGAATTGTTTTTTAAGCACGCTGAAAAGTCCCCTTTTAGGGGATTTAGGTGTACTGCTGGTCTTGGTCTGTGATCTTGTGGGTTTAACTGTTTAATGTGCCCGGCCAAATATGACGGGAACTTTTGGTACTGGCGCCTGCCCCGATCGACAGCATCGGGGGTTCAAGCCAAAAGTACAAGAAATAAAAAAAGAGTTCTGACCATTGATCATCAACGTCGGTTACGAATAAGAGCAACGACCTAGACAACGAATAAGAGCAAAATTCCAGATGACTACCTGCCCCAAACCCGAAGAACGCTCCACAAGGGCAAATGTTTAACTGTAGAATTGTAGAATTGTTTAACTGTTTCTACCGAAGAAATGGGGTTCCTGAATTGTTCTTTAAGCATGCTAA
>JBGTCB010000933.1:0-2926 GCA_041748995.1 Saprospiraceae bacterium
AGCCTGAGCTAAAAAAATCACTTCTGCTGGTGAAGCTTTCTGTTCGATGATAGCGGCAATTTCCTTTTCATAACGATCCGTATCACCTTGTTCGAGATATTTCCAGCAACCGGTGCAATCATACTCTATGATGCTGATGGATTTATGGAGAGATTCTGCCACCTGAGTTAAGAGATTCAGGCTACTTGCCACAGTGGATTTTGCAGTGTACGCCAGTCCAATGTTTTGGTAGTTACTGACAAGATATTCTGCCACCGGTTTGTCAATCCGCTCAATACCTGGAAGAAGATCGCACTCGTCACCATAAGAAGAGCAGGTGCAGACAATCATGCCAGCGGGTTCATTCTTTATTTTTTGGACTTCTGCTCTAAATTCTTCACTATTTGCCCGGTTATGAGTCAGTGCAAAACGCAGCAGATCTTCATTAACAAAATGTTTGACTTCAATATCAGTATTATACTTCCTGACTAAATCTTCAAAGCGTTTGACATTTATACCGGCAGTGTGCAAGAATGTAATCATTGTGAATTTAGTTTGTCTTTTAATTTGTTTTCAATTTTTTCAATGTTCAACTATGCTTTCCTGTAGTTTCAGGGAGGAAAGTTGAAGAATCGCCTTTAATTTATTGCAACATGGTTATCAGCTAATCTGTTGAGTGCTATGCAGTTAAAATACATTTTTTGGCAATTGACTCTCCTTCTCCTCATAGTGTTCGTGTATTGCAACCGGTTTGACGTTTTTGTTCATTCGCATTTGGAAAATGCTTACCAACATTGAAAATGCCATTGAAAAATAAATGTATCCTTTAGGAATGTCTAGACCTAAACCTTCAGAGACCAATGCAAATCCGATCAGCAATAAGAATGAAAGTGCCAGAATTTTGAAGGCAGGATGTTTATTGACAAAAGCACTGATAGGTTCTGCAGAAAATATCATAATGACCACGGTAACGATAATGGCGACATACATAATCCATAATTCTTTTACCATGCCTATAGCGGTAACTATGGAATCAATGGAAAAAACCAGATCCATGATTAAAATTTGCAGAATGACCTCGGAGAAAGTGCTCGCTTTAATATTTTTAGTTTTATTTCCTTCTTCACCTTCCATTTTATGATATATCTCTGCCGAACTTTTGTAAAGCAAAAACAATCCTCCGGCTATCAAAATTAAATCTTTGATGGATATTCCCTCATTAAAGAGAGTAAACAGATCATCTTCAAGTTTGAGGATCCAGGCGACTATAGCCAACAGTCCCAAGCGCAATACCATAGCCAGCAATAGCCCATAAAGCCTTGCCTTCTTTTGTTGATTTTCCGGTAATTTGGTGGATAAAATGGAAATGAAGATTACATTATCGATCCCTAAAATCACCTCCAGGACGATGAGGCTTACAAGTGAAATGACAATTTCGTAGTCCATATTAAATTGATTGGTTCGATACTATTTAAAAACAGATATGCGGACTCATTTTATTACAATCATTCTATTCTCTGCGAGTCTGAGACAAATCCGGCTTTGGGTGTTTGCCCGGGTTGCTTCCGGGACTTTTACACAAAGTTCGTCATCCTGCAAATATAGCAGATAACCGTCAGTCGTAATAAAAAATGAAGATGACTCCCGGGTAAGGCTTATGGAGTATTCAGTTCGCTTGCCAGATAGAGGGCTTTAGTTTCCCGGGTTAGGAAAGACAGTGCCTGGATCTCCAGATTAAATGGTTCAACAGACTTTTGTGGCAGGTGGTATGTTAAGGCCTTCTTCGATCATACAGTCCATCCAGGAGGTTATCGAAATTTCACCACCGGGGTTTCGAAGTATCCTGTCCATTTAACGGCCGGATATTCTTTCCCATGACTAACTTCGTGCCTGGAGTTGGGCAGCGTCACCCTTCTGGATATGTTCTTCGTAGGTTAATATTTCATATTCTTTCAGGATATCCTTTACGAAAACATCGGCTGACAGGCTCTCAATGATCGCCCATTGTTCATCATGGAAAATGGTGATATTAATTTTTCTTCCGTATTTATTTTGAATTTCCTGAAACCGGTTAACATAAGGGTACAAATGAATGAAGATCTTTTCAAGATTAACCGGAGCACAGAAGAAATATTTGTTCCATATGCCAGTCTGTGAAATAGTGTCTCCGGAAATATCACACAGTTTAGCACTATTCTGATTGGTGCTGGTTGCCACCACATATTTATGTTGCCATGCTCGGGTATTGACCATTTTACCGCCATCAAAAGCGGAGGGCCAGAATACAATTTTAGCACCTTGATTTTGTAGCATTGTCCAGCCGTCATTCCAATTAATATCAAAACAGATCTGAGCACCAACAGGACCGTACTCTGTGGGCACCACCGGCTGAAATAGTGCCCCCGGTGCAACACCATTATCAATTTCTCCCCAGGTTGGATGAGTTTTATCATAGACGCCTATCTCTTTTCCCTGCCGGTCGAGAAAGACGGCTGAATTGTAATTGGAGCCATTGCGGGCAGTATATACCGGACATATAGTATAACAATTATTCTCTCTTGAAAAGCCGGAAAATTGCTCTGTTATTTTTTGCGACAAGGCTACCATGTCGGCCATTTGATACCTCTTCTGGATCATTTCAAAGGGAAAAACTTCCGGTAGACATACAAAATCGGGTTGAAGTGGGGCAATATCTTTGAGAATCGCTAACATTTTTTCAACCATCGATTCCGCTGTTTCAGCCCTTAACCACATTTGAGAAAACCCCGCAATCCAGACCTCACGGTGAGATTGTTCAATCTCTGCAGGAGATTTACCCTGCAAGCCATATGGTAAAAATGAAGTCATACCGGCTGCAATGGCTGAGGTTCGGAGAAAATCACGACGTAAGGTCCTATCTGTTTTCATAAGAAGTGAATTTTAGTGGTCTTTTAGATAATAGTTCTAT
>JBGTCB010000934.1:0-10039 GCA_041748995.1 Saprospiraceae bacterium
AATATCAATTGGCCTCTTCCACCGCAGCACAACGTATTGCAAAACTGAATAAGCTCCACCAAACTCTGATGAAATATCGTGATGAGATAAAAGATGCGTTGTATCAGGATTTCCGGAAACATCCCTTTGAAGTAGACCTCACCGAAATCTACACGGTGACCAGCGAAATCAAGCATGCCAGAAGAAATCTCCGGAAGTGGATGGGAAAACATCGTGTAGCGACCCCCCTGGCTCTGATCGGCTCAAGGTCCTATATCCACTATGAACCCAAAGGAGTTGTATTGATTATTTCACCCTGGAATTTCCCGTTTACACTTACATTTGGACCTCTTGTAGCGGCTATATCGGCGGGTAATGCTGTGGTATTAAAGCCATCGGAACAGACACCCCATGCTACCATGGTTATGCAAAAAATTATTGAAGAGGTTTTTGAAAAAAATGAGGTAGTTTTATTTCCGGGCGGCATTGAAACATCCCAAATTCTTCTTTCCCTTCCTTTCAATCACCTTTTTTTCACCGGTTCGTCCAGGGTGGGAAAAATCGTCATGGAGGCGGCATCAAAACACCTTGCTTCCGTCACTCTCGAATTAGGAGGTAAATCACCGACCGTTGTAGATGCAAGTGCCGACATTAATCAGGCGGCCCGAAGAATTGCCTGTGCTAAATGTCTCAATAACGGACAGATTTGTGTAGCACCTGACCATGTCTATGTGCATGCTGATATCCGGGAAAAATTCGTTCATGCGGTCATTGACCATCTAAAGAAATTCTTTGGTGAAGATCCTTCCACTGCATCTTCTTATGCTCGTTTGGTGAATAAAGATCATTTTAAAAAGGTGAACGGGCTTCTGGAAAATGCTATTCAACACGGAGCATCGATCAGAGTGGGAGCCGAAGTCAATCCCCAGGAAAATTACGTTGCTCCTACCGTATTAACCGATACTTCTGAAAGCTCAGAAATCATGCAAGAAGAAATTTTCGGACCGTTATTACCCGTGCAGACCTTCACCGAGATCTCTGAATTAATAGAACTGCTTAATAGCCGGGAAAAACCTCTCACAATGTATATTTTTAGTCGAAACAAGAAAAACATCCGACAGTTGATCACCGGTACCCGCACCGGAGGTACCTGTATTAACCACTGTGGCATTCATTTTTTTAATTTACATCTTCCTTATGGAGGAAGTAATTTCAGCGGTATCGGAAAAAGTCACGGCTGGTTTGGGTTTGAATCTTTTTCCAATGCACGAGCAATATACAATCAGATACTCCCCAGCGCCCTGGATATTCTTATGCCACCTTATAATCGCTTCAAGCAGAAAATACTGGATTTGACCATCAAGTACCTCTGAACCATCGTCATCCGGCCTCTCACTACATTAATTTCATGTAAATATTATTTGTCCTGGATTAACAAACATATAATATATTTTACTAATATAATATGCGGCAGATTTCCTAAATTTACTGAACAACAAAAACCATAGAGTTTTGGAAGTAAGAGATTTAGATATTGTCGTTCTTTCCGATCTTCACCTCGGCACCTATGGCGCCCATGCCGATGAACTTCTGATTTATCTGAATTCAGTGAATCCGTCTCTGATCATTTTAAACGGAGATATCATTGATATGTGGCAATTCAATAAAAGTTATTTCCCGGCCTCACATTTCAATGTCCTTAAACTGTTCATTGACAAAATGAATCAGGGCACGAAAATAATTTATCTGACTGGCAATCATGATGATCTGTTAAGAAGATTCAGTGAGATCCAATTAGGAAATCTACAGATTCGTGACAAGCTTACTTTAAAGATCAATGGGAAAAATCATTGGTTCTTCCATGGTGATGTTTTCGATGTATCAATCAACTATGCAAAATGGATTGCTAAACTGGGTGGAAAGGGATATGACTTTCTAATCCGGCTAAACCGGATAATTAATACGATTTTAAAAAAATATGGTAAACCTCCCAAATCATTTTCAAAAAAAATAAAAAACAATATCAAAAATGCGGTGAAGTTCATCTCCGATTTTGAAAAAACGGCAGCTGAACTGGCCATTGAAAACGAGTTTGATTTTGTAATCTGCGGCCATATCCATGCAGCGGTGATTCGACAGATTAGCACCGCCCAGGGACAAGTAACGTATATGAATTCCGGAGACTGGGTGGAAAGCCTGACGGCATTGGAATTTCATCAGGGTAGTTGGAAACTATATGATTTTTTCAAAGAGATGCCAGAAGTTAAGGATGAAATTCGCAAAGTCAAAAAAGAACCGTCGTACACTTTTGCTTATAGTGTGGCTTCTATATTGACTCCGTTCATGGTATTAACAATTCTATTTGAAAACATCTTTAATAATATGCTTTAGTTTACCTGGTTCTTTACCGGCCTGACAGACTTTCGCAACCTGGGAGGCTGTGAAATACTCAGGTTGATTCTGAAGCCGTAGATCGTCGTCTCTGGCGCGGCGAAACGAAGGCAGCTACTGGAAGTTGTAATTGACTGACCCATCTGCCGAGGCTTGCCGGGCAGAGGATCAACAAAGCCAGAGGTGGCGAGAACGGCTGATTATCATATAGTGGATAATTCACAGGGAGGAAAATCAGGACAAGTTGAGTATTTCAAAAGGCCTCCTTGCAAACAGACGTGCATAAAAATATGAAAATTCTATACGCAATTCAGGCTACCGGTAATGGTCATTTGGCGAGAGCCCTGGAAATCATCCCGGCACTTGCTCAAAAAGTCGACGTCGACATTCTTATAAGCGGAATTCAGGGTGACTTAATACTACCTTATCCGGTCACTTATAAAAAACATGGTTTGAGTTTTATTTTCGGAAAAAAGGGTCAGATCGACTATTTCCGGACAATTAATTCTTTGCGGCCAGTCCGATTGTGGCGCGACATCAAAGAATGTCCGGTAGATCAATATGATTTGGTTATCCATGATTTTGAACCTATCACCGCCCATGCATGTAAAATAAAGAACGTTCCCAATGTTTCGTTAAGTCATCAGGCTGCATTCCTATTCAAAGAAAGCCCCAGACCTCAAAAGAAAAACCTCTATGCCGAATGGGTGCTGCGCAATTATGCACCATCAGATCAAGCGGTTGGGCTGCATTTCAATGCTTATCATCCCTCCATTTTTACACCCATCATCCGAAAAGAAATTCGTAATCTTTCGACAGAATTACAAGAACATGTGCTGGTTTATCTTCCTGCTTATTGTCCCTATTTCCTGGCATCCTTGTTTCAGAAATTATCCAAAATTAAATGGAGAATTTTTTCCCGACACACAAGGAATTACCTTGCATATAAGAACATTGAAATCTATCCGGTAGGAAATGAAACCTGGCTCGAATCACTCCGTACCTGTCAGGCAGCAATTATTGGTGCCGGATTTGAAGGACCCTCCGAAGTTCTTTTTCTTGGCAAAAAACTAATGGTAATTCCGATGAAAAATCAATATGAACAAAAATGCAATGCTACCGCATTACAAGAAATCGGAATCAAAACAATACATTCGATTCATCATAAAAAGATGGATGAAATCGAATATTGGTTACAAAAGGGTGAAGCTACTATGATACCATTTCCTGACCACACCAGTTCCATCATCGATCATATTCTAAAAGTATCCTAATTATCCTAATATTTTCCTTCAATGTCACTGCAAGAGAGAATCTGTACAGAAAGGCATATTTTATTTAGATCCCGACGTTTTATTTTAATATAGTTATCTTAAGATTTTTTTATAATGGTTCACCTTTGTAATCATCATTGCCATACATTATTTAGTGATGGTAAAACCAATCCTGAAGCATTCGCAATCCAGGCTATTAGAGAAAATCTCGTCAGTTTCGGATTTTCTGACCATGCACCCATACCGGATCCGGGACTTGTGTGTATGGAAATGGCGGCTCTACCGGGCTATCTGAAGACCATAGATCGGATACGGAATCAAACAAGTGAGCAGATTCAAATCTATATAAGTCTGGAAGTTGACTACATACCTGGTGTGATCAGTGTTGACAGTGCACACATCGCAAAGGCTGATCTGGATTATACGATCGGTGCTGTCCACTACATCGACCAGTTTTCCGATGGAACATACTGGAGTTTTGAGAGCGGCCATGAACGCTTTCAACAGGGTCTTAGCGAGATCTTTGAAGGGGATACCCAGGCTGCTATTAGTCGATATTACGCACTTATCCGGGAAATGGTGACTTACCATCGGCCGGACGTGGTGGCACATCTGGATCGTATAAAGAAATTAAATCAGGGAAATCGCTATTTCAACGAAGATGAAAAGTGGTACCGAAATGAAATCCTGGAAACTCTGGAAGTGATTGCTAAACAAGAATGCATTATGGAGGTTAATACCAAAGGTTATTATAAAGGTGAAACGAATGACACCTACCCGGGTAAGTGGATTTTACAAGCTGCCAGGTCGCTGGGGATTGCCGTACACCTGGCCTCTGATGCTCATCACCCCGAAGACATCCGGAGTGGATTTGGTTTTGGTCTGAAGCAATTACAGTCGGTTGGATACCAGAAAACCTTAATCATGCTGGATAATTGCTGGCAGGATAGTTCTCTGATAGAAAAAAAGCTTCATATTTTATAAAACGATCGCCATTTATAAGTTACCACTCACCCATCATGGCTTGGCCGCACCGATCAGGTTTGTCCAGATCAGGTGATTTTTATGATTGTAAACCTGCAACTTAGCTTCCTGCTCATTGATATCGAACAACACATAGTGGTGGCTTTTTATGAGGGTATCCATTTGTAAAGAAGAATTATTTTCTTCTGTGATCAGGTCGCCTCCACCCCCTCCGGTCACAATGAAATGCGTTTTTTGATTGCCATACTGTTTTTTTAAATATTCAAAATCATGACAGTGGCCGGATAGCACAAAATCAATTCGCTCCTTTTCGGCATGAAAATCAATAAATGAACGGACAAATTCTTCTCCATTATAACCTGGCCAACCCTGAGCATAAGGTGGCTGATGGATCAGGATAAATCTCCAGGTAGCCTGCTTCCATTCCGGGGTATTCATTTTCCTTACCGCCCAGGAATATTGCTTTGAATCCAGGCCGGGAGGAAAACTATTGTTCGGGTCAAGGGTCATAAAAATTGCCGGACCAGCCGACCAGCTGGTATAGGTCGGATGTCCGTCTTTCGTAAAATGACGCCGATAGTTCACCGGGAATAAATCGTCATAATAACCATGATAATCATGATTGCCCGGAATGGCAAAAATCTTAACCCGCTTTTCAATCAATGGAGCAAGGCAGGTGAGAAATGAAAACCATTGAGCGCTGTTCACTCCGTCTGAGACTAAGTTACCCAGCCCGATACTAAATTCGAGCTTAGGGATATGTAACATGTAATTGCAAAGAGAATGAAAGGTTTCCCAGCCTCCCTGACTATCACCCCAGCAGGTAAATCGTACGGACTGACGATCATGTACCTGATGACCATCTTCGGGTAGAAATGCATCCGATCGATATAATTTTGATAAAAAAATATCTTCCAGGGGAACAAGTAAATCATCCCTCTGAGACCATATGTAATCCATACTGTCGCGATCCAGCCACCTGACATCATTCAAACCACCCTGCATAGCGTTATTTAAGACCCGGATATGAAGCCAGGCACTGTCAGGATGTTCCGGAAACTGATAATAATATCCATTGCGGGCCGGGTAGTGTTTCTGATTAAAAAATACCTGGGCCCCATCGTCTGCATCAACAAATAAATATTTATCCTGGGAAGACTCGATGACCGTGGCGTACCAGATAGCCTGATTCGATCGGGAAAACCGGTGAGGAATCGCCGTAACTTGCCATTGGTCCGACACCGCCGGTGGACAAGAATAAATTAGTTCAGCGATTCGACAGGTGTCCCATAGCCATTCCTGTGG
Organism: Saprospiraceae bacterium; assembly: GCA_041748995.1. Lineage (GTDB taxonomy): Bacteria > Bacteroidota > Bacteroidia > Chitinophagales > Saprospiraceae > JABDMH01. Next base: position 5,934 of record JBGTCB010000934.1, read on the forward strand.
TAAGGAGACAAATTTCTTTTCCCGTTCACCGACACAGCCCGATAATGCAAAAAATAAAGTAATCCATAAAAAGACCTCATTAATCTCGATATAGACAGGATTGGAAGAGCAAGTTTTAAATGGGATCATTCTATTTTTCCTATCATACCCTGATCAATATTCGTCTGGGACCTATTTTGAATAAAGCATTAAACCTGGCACCTGGGTTCACATTTGACCAAAGTGCTGCATTTCCAAAATATCTAAAACCATTGCTGGCTTCTTTTCCGCCATCTCATCATCTTCGAAAGCCTCACGTAGTGAGTACTATGCTCGGTTTCGCTTCTACTGACGCTACTGGAGCATCGGTCAGCACCAGTCCGGTCAGCATCCCAGATGATCTGACGAAAAATAAGCTCATCACTAATATCAGCTACTTCGAAAATACAGCACTAGTAAGTAAAAGTAATCAATATTAGACTTTGGGGGCCCCTCTATTAACCCCGTTCATGGTAAAAACAATTTTCTTCTAAAATTTATTTAATAATATACTTCGCCATACTTCGTTAATCGTCAGTCAGATAGCTACGGCTATCTTCCTTCCTCCAGCCTTGTCTGGCTTGCATCTTATTAAATTTTTACTCATTCAGAGGTAAATAGAGGGGCCCTTAGATAAAAGAGCATCCTTTTCCCTTTTTCAGATGCGCCTACTACCGCTTACATTGTTGCAGACACGGGTGCATGAGTGGTTGTTCGATGCCCGTCATGATTTTGACCAGGCATGTGCCGCAAACCCCATCCAACCAGGCATTTGATAGGTTGATTCCTTTATGATAATGTGTTGTTTATCCTTCCTCCAGGAGACCCTTTCGATTACTCTTGGCCTGGTTTAACCTGAAGACCAGAGTCAGGTTGATTTGACGGGCTTTGCGTCCAAATTCGCCGTCTGTATAAAAGTTTGGCCCATCAGTGATAGTTCTCATAAAACGGCTATTAAACACATCGATGATATTCAGGGTTAGGGTGCCTTTTTCACCCCAAATATCTTTGCTAAATGAAAGGTCGGCAAAAGTCCGTGACCGGCTACGTCCCTGGGGTAATTGCTGAGGAGCCTCATAATTAACGCGGACCTGCAAGTCTGAGCCAGGCATCAGGTTAAAACGTGAAGTCAACCGGGTGAACCAACTGTAGGTATCAGCCAGAAAGTCCTCATCCAGATTCGAACCGTCCGTAATGGCTTTGAAGAAATTAATATTCCAATCGGCTTTCCACCATTTATACATCGAAATACTGGAAATAAATTCGAGACCATAAGCATCTTCCGTGGCAAGGTTTTCCGGACGCAACGTAGAGAATCCCTGGTCATCTACCCTTCGAATGCGTAAGATCTTATCAACGGTGTGCCGGTAATACAAGGAGGAACTTATAGAACCTTTATCAAAATAATGAATGTATCCCAGATCGAAGGCATCCGCAAATTCAGGATCCAGATCCGGATTACCTGAAAAGAAATTCCTTTGATCTGAAAATGTCACATAGGGGCTCAGATCATTATAAACCGGTCGGCGAATCCTGCGGCTATAGCTCACCTGTAAGGCGTGAGCAGGGGTCAAATTGCAAGTCAAATGAACGCTCGGAAAGAAATTGGAATATTTTCTCGGATTGGTTTCATTGGTTTCCTGAAGAATCGTGGTTACATCAGTAATTTCTGCCCGTAATCCGGCCTGGTAACTGACCTTTTTTGATTTATTACCAAGTATCCCATAAAATCCGTGAATATTCTCTTCATAGATAAAAATGTTATCCAACCCGGGTAAAGGAAAAAAATTACCTGCTTCGTCTGCTTCCGAGACGACATAGTCATTTTTCATATCGCGGATACCACTCCTCCATCCCAATTCAAATTTTCCCTCTTTTCCTATTGGATGGACATAATCCAATTGAAAAATATATTGTTTTTCAAATTCATCATTAAAGGAAGTCTGTAGGAGATTTCCAATAAAATTCGGAGTTCCATCCGCCAATTCACTGCTTTGGGTAAATGTCTGATCAGAAAACTCGTCGTAGGTAAGAAACCGTGCATCAAAAAGCAATTCCTGCCCTTTTCTTTTATAATTCTTCTTGTAGGTAATCGCAAACTCGGAGTATGGCTCGCCTTCGTCTTCATCCTGTTGACGCCAGGTAATTGCGGTAGGATTGTTAATACTGTTGAGGTAATCCCTGTAAACTAAATCACGAATTCGGTTGACATCTGTGCGCCGGTATTGATAGGATGCCGTGAGAATATTCTGATCATCAAAAAAATAGTCGGTGCCTATACGGATGGTATTGGCAAGTGTCTTCGTCCTGCTTTCTGAATCCTGTAAGGATATCAAGGTACTGTCATTGGTGTACACTTCCTGATAGATATTACCTGCATTGACTGGTACCCGGTAGGCAATACTGTAATTGAGGAAGAAATTCACTTTGTTTTTCCGGTAATTCATAATCGTTCCCAATCCAAAATTTGGCCGGTACCCGGTCAATAATTCAAAGGATCCGTTCACTCCCTGCCGTCGTTCCTTCTTTAATACGATATTGATGATGCCAGCCATACCTTCAGCTTCATACCGCGCGGAAGGATTGGTGATGACTTCTACCCTCTCTATCTGATTCGATTGCAGCTGCTGAAGTCCGGCACTACCCCGAAAACTAACCATGCCGGAAGGTTTACCATCGACCAGAATCCGCACATTACTGCTTCCTCTCAACTTCACATTACCCTCTCCATCAACCGATACGGACGGTATATTACCCAAAACATCCACAGCAGTACCACCTGCATTTGATAGATCTTTGCCCACATTAAAGATCTTCTTATCGAGGGCTATCTCCATTGTGCTTTTTTCTGCCTGCACCACGACTTCATCAAGATCCTGTGCCGTTCCGGAGAGGAGGATATTTCCAAGCTGATGATTTCTGATTTCCCGATTTAAATTGAACACTTCAGTTGTGTACGATTCATAGCCGATAAACTCTATGACGGCAACGTATTCTCCATAAGGGACTTCGATTGAAAAATAACCGGCGACATCCGATATCGATCCGGTGGTCAACACCGAATCGGTTGTAAAAATGCTGATAGTCGCAAAATCGAGAGGAGCCTGCGTTGCAGCATCCAATATGTATCCTGTCACCAGGGCATTGGCTTTCGTTTGAGCTTTGAGTGGCAGATAAAGAAAGGTGATACAAAAAAACAAATAGGGCAACTCTCGTAAAGTCCGGCAACTTTTAGTACTCCACCTCATTGGATAAAATGCATTTAAATCTGTTCCAAATTGCAGGCCAAGTTAATTAATTAAAAAAACTATAGTGTGAGTGTGAGTGTGAGTGTGAGTGTGAGTGTGAGTGTGAGTGTGGGTGTGGGACCTGAATATTACAACGGCCTCCTAATGAAAACCAGTTAACATTCAAACCCGAATCAAATTGCGGTGCAGCTTCCTCCGATCCGTTGATACCTAAAAGTATCTGAATGAGCTTGGTCCGTTAATCGCGATTTTCAATAATCTAACGTTTTCCATTTTTCAGATAACCTTCGAGCCAATTGGCACAACTACGGAAGTCCGTGAAAAAATATTCTTCTTCAACGAGCGTACCATAAATATTAAACCGTTCAAATATATCTCTTGGCTGACCATGGACATCTGTAAATACCACCTTGATACCGAGAGCATGGAGATCGGTGATCGCATCTTCCATAGCATAAAGGCCTGATTGATCGACAAAGGGCACCTTATCCATTCGGATTACCACCACCTCAATTTCCGGTAAGGCTTTGATCATTTCCTGAAAACGTGAAGCAAATCCAAAAAAGAGGGGTCCATCCAAATGTTTAATATAAATTCGATCACCACTTTTTCGGACGATTTCGTCTTCGTCTGTCCAGGGTATTTCTCTCGAAAACTCAAGAAGAGGTGCTGTTTTAGTCCGATGACCCACGACATCGGCAATCGTTTTCATAAACAGCATGGTTGACAAAATCAAACCGATGACTACCGCCTCAATCAGGCCGACAAATACGGTAAGGAAGAGAACCAATAACATCACCAGGACCTCACTTCGGGGCCATTGATTTATATGCCGGAGTC
>JBGTCB010000935.1:0-4177 GCA_041748995.1 Saprospiraceae bacterium
TGGTTTCCGAACTTTATTTAATCATGAAGGGAGGCAAGTTGGAAGATGAAAATCCATTAACGGAGCTAGAGTCAACCCTTCGATTTTATACAGTAGAGCTGCCGGTTTTAGTCCGTCTTCATTTAGGTAAATTTCATCTTAATGGCGGGCCATCACTTTCGTATCATTTCTACGGCACCCAGAAAATCGATGGACTGACTACTGATCTCTCATTTGAAAATGAAAGTGGAGGCTATAAACGCCTGGATGCTGGTTTTCAATTCGGCGGGGGATACTCATTTCAAGTCAAAGAAAAACGGGTTTCACTTGATATAAGGTACACTCATGGTTTAACCAATATTTCTCATGACAAGGAAATATATAACAGAGGTGTGCTGGTGCGTCTGCATATTTCTAAAAAATAAAGTATCCAATTCGACTTCTAATAAATCCATTTTTCTCCTTTAAACAATAAAAAAAATGAAAGCACATAAAAATAGCGCAGACTCTGCTGGCGTACTATATATCATTGCGGCGGCAGCTGGTATCGCAGGCGCTCTCTTATACGGCCCTATTTTAAAGGATTCTGAGTACATCCTTAAAAGCACTGCGCATGAAACACAAATCCTGCTTGGTGCTTTTTTTGAAATCCTGACAGCCTTTGCGGTTCTTGGTACCCCCATTGCGCTGTTTCCGGTCCTTAAAAAATATAATGAAACGCTGGCTCTCGCGAGTGTGGCTTTCAGGCTCCTGGAAGCATCGATGATCATCATTGGCATCCTGAGTCTGCTGACCATCGTGACATTGAATCATGGATTTTTAAAGGAAATAAATCCGGATACGGCATCTTATCTGATCGCCGGTAAATCTTTACTAGCCCTACATAACTGGACATTTTTATTTGGTCCCAATATAGCTTTGGGGCCAAGCACATTCATGATCAGCTTAATGCTGTACAAGTCAAAACTTGTACCTCGATTTATATCCATCCTGGGTCTTGTAGGTGGACCGCTCATTTTTACATGCGGGTTATTAGTGATGTTTGGGGTGTTTGATCAAATTTCTTTGTGGGGAGGATTGCTTGCAGTTCCGGTATTTCTTTATGAAATGAGTCTAGCCATAAGGCTTCTGGTTAAGGGATACAATTTACAGGAAATTGATCTGGTGACGGTGCTGAGATAGTGGGATGAAGTAAAGGAGTTGTGGGTGGCTGCTGTGTTTCGACCAGCTATGCGCATCCATGTGAGACAGCTCATCAACCGCAGGTGACCACGGTTGGTGAGCTGTAGCAAGAGGTTTGAGGGTAAGCAGCTCGAATCATAGATGAAAAACCCTATGAAAGCAGGCATCTTGAATATTAATTAATTTAATTAAGCAAGCTAGGGGCTTCGTTTATTGTCGGGCGAATCCCAATAGTTACCTAGCTGATTTTGAAAACCAATTTTTTGTGTTCATCATTATTTTGGACACATGTGAATGCAAATAGTTTTTTAAATCAGGTCACTCTGTCCATAAATAAATTACTTTTTGGGAGTCACAGAATAGAGGTTATGCATATTCTGCATTCTCTTTTTACCGGGAAATGAGATTACGGATACTTGCAACCCACCTTATAGAAAGCGACTTTAATGTTGATGAAATGCTTCGCTGACAAAAGATAATACCACCGGTAAAGACTCTCTCCAATAAGTCCAGGTATGGCCTCCATCGCGCACACGATATTCGTGAGGTACTTCTTTTTTTCGCAAAGCGATATGAGTTAATGCATTGCCTTCATAAAGGAAATCATCATCACCACAGTCGATAAACCAACGCACTTTTTTTATGTCATCCGCACTCATGCTTTCTATCAGAGACAGCGCATTATGTTTATGGAAATAGGCTTCCAGAGCCTCATCTGTAACAGCAGTCAGAGCCATCCTCTCCCGCATTTTTTTGGCATCATCGAGAGTCAGAGGACCGACATAAGCACTTAAAGGGCATGCAGAAGAAAACATATCAGGCCGGTGTAATGCATACATAAACGAACCACCACCTCCCATTGAAAGCCCGGCAACCGCGCGATAGCGTTTTTCGCTTTTAATCCGGTATTGCTTTTCAACATGGGGAATTAATTCTTCAAAAAAGAAATCCTCATATCGGAAATTACCATCCAGAGAATTAAAATATCCGCGTTGACCGGTATTGGCATCCGGCATTACTACAATCATCGGGGTCGACTTACCATTCTTAATAGCGCCATCAGCGATGTGCAATATTTCACCAAACTGTATCCAGCCGGTCTGATCATCGCCGGCTCCGTGCAATAGATACAACACCGGATAGGTGCGCTCGGAAGTTTCATAGTCCGGAGGGAGATATATCGCGTATTTTCGCTCCATATCTAAAATGTCGCTCTTCAGTACCAGATTGTCATATACTTTTCCGGTTTGACTGAATAATTCCGTACAAGTGATGGTAATTGCAATCAGGATGAGGATTTTTTTCATATTATTTTTCTTGAGTCTCTTGTTTGGAATTTATAATATAATTTGAATTTTGTGAAAACCGGATCAGAAATAGAAGTCTACAAAGCCGCCTTAAAATCTGGCATTAACAAAGGGTATAGATTTTCTGCGTTAACTTTTTATGATGTAAATGCATAGCCAGAAGCTTCGCGTCCAGGAAAGCAAATATTATTCACTGCTATTTTAATGTTGATGAAATGCTTCGCTGACAAAAGATAGTACGACCGGTAATGATTCTCTCCAGTAGGACCATGTATGACCTCCATTACGCACACGATATTCGTGGGGTACTTCTTTTTTTCGCAAAGCTATGTGCACTAAGGCGTTTCCTTCATAGAGAAAATCATCATCTCCGCAATCAATAAACCAGCGAACCTTTTTTATCTCGTCCGCACTCATACTTTCTATAAGATTCAGTGCACTATGGGTTTTAAAATATTCTTCGATGACATTATCTGCGGGGATTGGCCGGCCGGACCGTTCCAGCCTTGTTTTAGCGTCTTCAAGGCTGAGCGGCCCGGTTGATGCACTCAGAGGACAGGCGGAGGAGAATAGATCGGGTTTATGCAAGGCATACATGAAAGAACCACCACCTCCCATAGACAAGCCGGCTACCGCCCGAAAGCGTTTTTCACCTTTGATCCGGTACATTTTTTCAACATGCGGCATAAGTTCTTCGAAGAAAAAATCCTCATAGCGGAATTTTCCATCCATACTGTTGAAATAACCGCGTTGACCGGTATTGGCATCCGGCATTACCACAATCATCGGAGTGGCCGTACCATCGATAATAGCCCGATCGGCAATATGTAAAATCTCACCAAATTGTACCCAGCCGGTTTGATCATCACCACCCCCATGCAACAAATAGAGCACGGGATAACTGCGTTCTGAAGTTTCATAATCGGGTGGAAGATATATCGCATACTTTCGATCCATATCCAGGATTTTACTGGGCAATGTGAGGTTGTCATAAACTCTTCCGGTTTGTGCGATTAAACCGGATGCGCCGGTCAGTGCGGTGAGGAGCAGGAGTACAATTTTTTTCATAATATTCGATCTGGGACACCTCTATTAACCCCGTTCATGGTAAAAACAATTTTCTTCGAAAATCTATTCAATAATATGCTTCGCCATACTTTGTTGATCGCCTGCCCGGCAAGCCATGGCAGACGGGTCAGTCAGATAGCTACGGCTATCTTCCTTCCTCCAGCCTTGTTTAGTGTTACGATTCGCAAATAAGTATCGCATCTAACTTGTTCTTTTGCACCAATACTTCATCACCAGAGACCTTACGTAGCTTCGGCTATGTGCGGTTCTGCTTCTTTGTATTGGCACAAAATAACTGCGTTTTATACTAAACTTATTTACAATTCGCAACACTGGCTTGCATCTTATTTGAATTTTTACTCACTCAGAAGTCAATAGAGCTGCCCTCTGGTAAAGAGTGCTGAATATAGCATTTTTCTTTCTGATATATAGTACCTTGCCCTCCAGGAGGTCCGGTTAACGTGTTAAAAACACTTATTCATTCTATGCGAAATAAATTAACTGAATAATGCACATTGGTTGCACTGTAAGTTGCTTAATTACAGTAACAAAATCAATGAATGATGGAAAATATGTTTACTGGAGTTAACATTTTGGAGTTTAGTAAGCGATTTACGTGTGATGAAGATTGTTTGGATTAC
>JBGTCB010000936.1:0-2894 GCA_041748995.1 Saprospiraceae bacterium
TAATTGTAGTGGTTCCTTCTTTTGCATAGTCCTTAGTTTTTGAAACCACATATTACGAAATATATTAATATCAATTAGTATGGAAATGATGCACTAGTGTAATTTGATCGAAGCTTTTTCATCATACACTCGTTAACTTTATTGGAGTTCATTGCTCCATCCCGTGCGTCTGGTTTTCCAGGCCTCTTTTACCGAAGTCCATTTCATGTTTGCTTCCAGTTCAAGCAATAACCTTCTTACCTGTGAGTCTGTCGTCGCTGCATTGCATTCCAGAACCCAGGCATCTCTCCTGGCCTCCCATTTGTTCTCAACGGCTTCCCACTTAAGATGTGACTCAAAAAGAAGCAGCAAATCAGCACTGGCTGCAGCCAGATTGTTGGCCTTGCAATCCTTAACCCAAGCCCTTCTTAACCCCGACCATTCAGCATCTACCGCATCCCAATGGGTGTTTGCCTCCAACTCCAGGATGTACTCGGATACTTTTTGCGCCTCTGTAATATGAGTCGTCAGCAGTATGATTCCTATTAAAAAAATTACTTTCATTCTATAATTATTTAAATTAATGTGTTGCTGTTAAGTTTTTTCCTAATTCACTACTTTTCAACCGGTCTCTTGTCTCTCCCAATTGTCTACACATGGTAAGATGACCTCTCAACATACATAGCTGGTTATTTGCAGGTCTTTTTGGTCATTATAGACCGATCTATTGCATTCATTGGTCTATTAATCCCGGTAATAGTCTTCGGGTTTTGTTCTTTCGAAATAAATCTTTGTACCTTCCATATCTTTAAAGTAATCAATTGCTTTCGTTGCTTGTTTATTAAAAATTCCATCTATAAAGACTGCGTTTCCAAATCCACATGCATATTGTTCATCGATTGTTCTGATAGTCAGAGTATTCGTTGCAAAATCAAAATTCCATTTGCATCCGTCGTCTGAATATGGTGATTCTGTGTAAAAAGTCCCCTTACCATTCCTGATCATTACCCGGCCGTACAAAGTGCCTGAATTGTATGAAGGTGCCCCCCGGTTCAATTCGACATAAAACAGAATGGTTGTGTCTGTTTCAGGATAGATGGAAATGTTACCCATGCTGCCACTGTCCAGGTCGCTTCCAAAGCTATAGTGACCGGCATATTTTGCAGTCAATGTTCCGTTGCTTGTTATGGGTTTTGTTTCTATACAGCTCAGTGACAGGAAGACTGGAAACAGGAGAAGTACTTGCTTCATATGAGTTTTCGTGAAGGTAGCAGAAATTGGTCACGTCCACATCATTTATTCGATATCTGTTTTCGTACCTATGGATATGTACTGGCTCTGTGGGGATACCGATCTACCTTCCCGCACATCACTCTATTAGAATCTTCCGGTATTGTATCCCTCCTACCTGAAGTATATAAAGCCCCGGAGTCAACCCGGATACCTCGATTATATGACCAGAAAAAGCCTCAGGTATTTGTTTAATCAATCTTCCGGTTAGGTCAAATAACCGAATCCCGGCTGATCGGGTATTGCTCCATGAAATATTTAATTCCGAAGATACCGGATTGGGGTAAACGCTGAGGTCATTCAGGGGCACCACTTCAGCTACTGGTAGGATCAAATCACAAAATGCACTGTCGGGATTCTCCTCCAGATAAAACTTAGGGCTGAGATCCCGGCCCTCAAATGCTTCATAATCAGCAGGGTATCTTAAGATGCGGAAAGTTGGATTATCATTCGAATCCAAAGAATCACCCTGTGACACTACTCTACCGGCTTTCAAGGGAGTGATATATTCCCAAACTATCTGCTGATCCGGGGTTAATTCAAAGCTGTAACCTGCTCTGCCAGAACAAATCAGGTAGTTATTATTAGGTAACAATTGAACACTGGAGAGACCGGAACTGTACAGGCTGAATGTATCAGGATGGCCGAAATTGAGATCATATGTTGCAGGACCCCATTTTCCGTCCTGCAGCTCATAGGTCCAGGTGTACATATCCCAGGGTTGTTGAATAATACTGATGGTTGAATATTGACCTGCTTTAAATTCATTATTAAAAATGGCCAGCTTTCCATACTGGGTATTTACAGGATCGACAAAGCGCTCCAACCAGTGAACATCGTGTTGAAAAAAAGAAACCTGATCATCTGCTGTGCCTTGATTGTACGCCTGCGGATTGCCCCAGCGGTACATTAAATCTCCACCACGAGCTCCCAAACCACCCACATGAGAAGCAGCCTGCGTTTTCGTGGTACTGTGATCAACCACGTAGATCTCATTTAGATACGGACTGCTGAAAACAATCTGGTTAAGATCTGCATTAAAAGCAATCGCGTTGGAATGCATCCAATTTGCTGATCCATCGCGGACGAAGTTAATATTGAACAGTTCGGGGTGATCGGCTACCACTCCAAAGTTTGCCTTGGTACTGTCATAATCCTGGATCATATGGTCCCATACATGCCACTCCCATACAATGGAATCCAGTTGGGGATCAAGCTCCAGGATAAAGTCAGACCATACTTCACCATCGGATAAAAGCGAAGTATCCCGACCCGCGGCGATAGCTTCATCCGCCGTCTTTAACTCCCAGGCAAGCATTAGTATATTACCATTCGGCAGAACTTCAATATCGTGGTGCAGACGGGCGGTATCATTATTGAGGGTAAAACTCCATTCCAGGTTATTATCCCAATCCCGGATCTCGACGGTAGCACCTCCTCCTCCTGCCCAGATGCGGTCATTGACAACCACATTATGCCTTTTTGCTACGACCAAACGACCATCTGGCCTCAGATAGGCCGTATTTCCGGGCCGGATGTCAACAGTATCCTCCCATACCTGAATGATCTCACCGCAATTGTTGAAAAGATAAACATTAGGCTGATTATGTGGATAGATCAAATTG